>CBILQL010000182.1:0-8460 GCA_966238865.1 uncultured bacterium | reverse complement strand
TGCCCGAATCCCAGGGGCCAAAAAATATGTCCGGATTTAACTTAGCGGCTATGGCCTTTAGCCGGGGTCCGCAGGTGCACCGAAAATATTTCCAACTTGCGTGTTGCTCCAGAGACGCGCTGGGAAGGCTGGCGCCCGCGGAAGGCGATGTGCCCGCACCGCTCCCCGCGGGAAAATAGCCGCCCGGCCGCCCGGTAGGGGCGGCGGCAGTCCTGTTCCGGCGGCCGGAATGGCATTGCCATTCCGGTCGGTGCGCGTATCCAGCCGTCGTGATTTAAATTTTCCCCATGCGAATCCCTGGGGACGAACCCCGACCTGCGGAGGCCGTCCCGGAACCCGTCACGCGGCATGATTTCTGGCGCGCCGCCTATGCCACGATGTTGGCGGAACTGCCGGAATCCGAAATCGTGGAATTCTTCGCCTCCGTTCCGATGCGCCTGGAGGGCCGCACCCTGGAGGGCATCGACCTGGTGGAGCACCTCTGGAAGGAGAAGGCCTCCATCACCCTGGACTGGAATTACCTGGCCGTGAACGCCCTGGAGCCATTCCTGGTGCGGAAAGGCCATGACGCCCTGGCGTTCATGCAGAAGCTGCTGCACCGGAACAACCGCGGCACCTATATGCCGGGGAGGATCGTGCTTTCCTGGTTCTATCCGGTCATGGACAAGGTGTTCGACACCTATGATCCCCGCGAGATGGTGTTCCAACTCATCGCGGTTTACACCGAGACCTATCTCCCCGGACATTTCCACCGGCGCATCAAGAAGGAAATCGACGGTGAATGGATGCGCTCCTACATGTGCTATGTCGCCGACACGACCTTCGGACGCATCCGCGACCTGAACTTCGATCACATCGCCGGCCCCCAGATCCAATACTTCCCGAGGATGCTCAACCTCCCCGAATTCGAAGGCATATCCTATCTGGCCGACTGCCGCCGGATCGAGGACGTCGTCTGGGAAGGGCGGGTTTCCCGGAAGGACGGCCTGCTGAGCCTGGATGGGAAGCCGCTGGCGCGGCGCGGCGGCTTCCGGCGATTCACGGAGACCCATGCCTTCGACTTCCGGAAGCTCGATCCTCCCGACCTGGAGGTCTATGTCGCCGAGGAGGACTACTACTGCCCCGTCCGCAAGCGGGTCGTGGTCTACCGGGGCTGCGCCTACGGGGCCCCGGGATACATCAGCGTCGTGAAGCACCGCAAGATCCCCAACCAGGAGCGCAAGCTCCTGGATGCCATGATCAAGGATGCCGCCCTGGAGGAGGATCCCTTCGGACCCGGGCTTGCCGGGCGCCATGACGCGCTTTGCGCCAGGCTCCGCCGCACCCTCGAATTCATGTATTTCTCGGGCGACGAGAGCATCAGCGTCAACGGGGTGCATCTGACCAAGGGCGTGCCCGCCAAGATCCTGCGCAACATCATCGCCGCCCGGGTCCGCCAGGGGCGCAAGGAGTTCGCGTACCGGGACTTCAAGCGCGATTTCGAAATTTCCGCCGGCCAGAAGAACGCCAACTTCGAGGTGCGGTTCTACCGCCTGATGAAGAAGGTGGAGGAGGCCGCGCCGTCCATCACCATCGTCAAGTCGGGGCGCGGGCGGTTCACCCTGGAGTCGAAGTCGGTGCTGGTGCTCAAGGAGTCGTAGCCCTGCCGCCCATCCCTCCGACCCGATGCCGTGGAGGGTAAATCCGCCGCGGGCACTTCCCGCTTTCCGGCCAATTTGATACCTTCAAAGGATGCTTCTGGTCACTGGGGCGAATGGTTTCCTTGGGGGGAGGCTGGCGCGTCTCCTCGTGGAACGCGGGGAAGAGGTCCGGATCATCCACCGGAGCGACGGCCGCCCCGAGTACCTTGCCGATCTCCCGGTGGACGTGGTTCGGGCGAGGCTGGAAGACCTCCCGTCGCTCGAAAAAGCCATGGCCGGCGTGGACAGGATTTTCCACTGCGCGGCCCGCTCAACGGATTGGTCGCCGTGGCGGGAATTCCACTCGGCCAACGTCGAAGGCGTGGCCAACCTCCTCCGGGCCGCGGCCTCCGGGAACCGCTTCGAGCGCTTCGTGCACGTCAGCACCACCGACGTTTACGGATATCCCGATTCCCCCTGCGATGAAGACGGGCCGCTGGTAGATACCGGCCTCCCGTATAACCGGAGCAAGGTCATGGGCGAAAGGCTGGTGTGGGACGCTTCCCGGAAAGGAATCCCGGTGACCGTGCTCAGGCCGGCGACCATATACGGCCCGCGCAGCAAGGATTTCGCGATCGAGTTGGAGAACCTGCTGAGGCAAGGGTTGATGATGCACGTGAATGGCGGCAAATCCGGCGGAGGGTTCATTTTCGTCGATGACGTCGCGGAGGCGATGATAGCGGCGGCAGCTTCACCGGATACCATCGGCAAGGCCTACAATATCGCCCCGGAAACCGACTCTTCCTGGCGCGAGTACGTGGAATCCATGGCCTCCACCCTGGGGTTGAAGCGTCCATGGCTGAATCTTCCGGAAGGGGCCGCATACGGCCTGGGTGCCGCTTGCGAAGCTGTATTCCGTACGCTGGGAGTGAAGTCGAGGCCGCCCCTCACGCGACATGCGGTCCGGCTGCTGTCCAGGAGCATGAGTTTTCCCGTCGGCAAGGCGAGGCGGGATTTCGGCTTCGCGCCGAAGGTGGGTTTGCAGGAAGGCGTCCGTCGCACGTCCGCGTGGCTGCGTGAACGCCAGCGGGGCTGATCCGGCTGGATTCACCAGGCGAAGTGGATAAGGCTCTGGATCATGTTGAAATAGTCTTCGCCTTTCCCTTCGAAATCGACCGGCTTGCTGATGAATTCGTAGAACCGGTTCTGCCTGAGCGTCCGATACATCAGATCCCCGTCGTTATTGGGATTCCCCGTGATCAGGATGAACTTCATGGCCGGCTTCGATGCCTTCACCGCATCGCACAGGGCGTTCCCATTCAGGTTGGGCATCACCTCGTCGGTAATCACCAAGGCGACGTCTGGCGAAGCCTTGATGAAAGCCAGGGCTTCGAGGGGGTCGGAATATGTCTTCAACTGCAGCCGCTTCCCGTATTTCCGCCGGAATATGAAAAGGTTCTCCTCCTCGTCGTCGACATAGACGACGATCGGGTTGCGGGGGCCGGTCCGCAGCTCGCTGGAGAGCCTCTCGACCAGGTCGCCGATGGTAAGCGTGTTCAGGACGTCGGGGTAGAGGAGATCCTGGACCCGCAACTCCCTGCCGCTCAACCTGGATTTCAGGTCGTCGAGGATTTCGGGGAGCGTTACGACGTCCAACCCGAGATCCGAGAGCCGCCGCGAAGCTTCCATTTTTTCCGGAAGCGCCGGGATGGAACGATCCGCGGCCGACAGGCTGATCGCTGCTTCCCGCAAGAGATTGTAGATGGCATCCTTGTCCATGGTTTCTTTCCGCCTTTTCAGGGTACGAGGCCGTATTTCCTGCCGAGCTTTTCCAGCACCGCCAGCGTCCTGTCCAATTGCTCCTGGGTATGGGACAGGTTCACCGTGAACCGGAGCCTGCCCTCGTCGATCTTGACGGCCGGGTAGGCCACCGACACGGAGAAAATCCCATGATCGTACAATTCCTTCGAGAAGGGGAAGAGTTTTTCCAGCTCCCGCACGTAAATCGGCACGGCGGGACTCTGGCTTTCGCCCAAATCGAATCCGATCTCCCTGAGTCGGCCCCGGAAATAGCGGTTTTTCGCGTGCAATTGCTCGATGAGGCCCGGATTCGCCGCGATCTCATCCAGGGCGGCCAGCGCGGCCGCGGCATCCGCGGGAGAAAGGCAGGCTTGGAACATATAAGGGCGGGAATATGCCTGGATGAGAGTGCAGTACTTCCGCTTGGTTGCGATGAACCCGCCCACGGAAGCCGTCGCCTTGGACAGCGTGGACATCACGAAATCCACCTCTTCCGCGACGCCTTGTTCGACGCAGTAGCCGGCGCCGCCTGGACCGTAAAGCCCGAACGTATGCGCCTCGTCCACGTATAGGAAAAACCTGTATTTCTTCTTCAAGGCCGCGATTTCCTTCAAGGGGCACAGGTCTCCGCTCATGGAATAGGCGGATTCCACGACCACGAAGATGTTCTCGTGCCGAGGGGCCATCCTGGCCAGCTTGGCCTCGAGGTTCGCCACGTCATTGTGATGGAAAGCGAGCCATTTCCGCCCCGAGAAATTGCACCCGTCGATAATGCTGGCGTGAGCCTCATGGTCGAACAGGATGAGGTCGTTCTTGCCCACCAGGGAGGACAGTGCCCCCAGGTTGGCCGTATAACCGGTGGGGAACAGGATCGCCTTTTCCTTCCTGAGCATCCTCGCCACCCGGACTTCGATTTCCTTGTGGAGGGCGTTCATGCCGCCCGAAATCGCCGAGGTGCCGCAGCCGGTTCCGAATTTCTCCAAGGCTTCGCGGGACCTGGATTGGACTTCCGGGTTCCTGTTCATCGCCAGGTAATGGTTCAGGCACCAGACGATGCATTCCCGCCGCTCCTGTGAATGCTCGGTGATCATCGTCGCTTTCGAGTCGCTTCCGGATTCCGAATAGCGGTCGTACGGCCAGAGCCCTTCGGCCGCCTGCATATCCTTGAGCTGCTGCAAGGTTTCGCTGATTTCGGAAACGTCCGTCGTCCCTTCCTCGACAAGCTTTTTCATGACATAGCCGATGGCCATGCTTTTGTTCAATTCCATAAATCAGCCTCCAAAAACCCAATCCGGGCGCCGCTGAACGCCTGCAGCGGCCTGAAGTTCCTGTGGTTAGCAGCGGGAACCACGAAATAAAATGGTGAAACGCGAAAATGACCTTCGATTCCGTACTCCCATCGCTGAAGCAGCACCTTAGAGGGATCCTCCAAGGAATCAAGGCGACTTTCAACTTGGACTATTCCTATCCGATGAGGTTCGCAACCGTGCTCGTCTGGTGCGGACCCCCTGCGGAAATCCTCTTCGGATTGTTCGAGTCCTCCCAGGGCTACTGGGATTCCACCGCGATACGCGTCTTCCTCGCGCTTTGCCTGGCCTCCCTGGCGTTCATACCCAAGAAGCGTTCCAGCCGGCCGTGGACCATCCTCTGGTGGGAAGCCTGTCTCATGCTCGTATTCCCGTTCCAGAACACCTGGTGGCTGCTCGCGAACGATATCAATACCTACTACTTCTCCTCGCAATGCGTGATGTTCTTCATCCTCGGAACGGTCACCAAGGCCTGGATGATACCTGTCCATTTCCTGGTCGGTTGCGGCGGAACCACCCTGGCATTCTACCTCATCAAATCCCCGTCCGAAAAACTGATTCTCGACAGCCTTTCCGTCCACGTCAACGCCCTGTTCTGCATCATCGTATCGGCCTCCATCATCGGCATCATGGAGAGCTATCACAGGAAAATCTCGGAGGCGAGAATCGCCCTGTCCAAGGCGGAGGGCGAGAAGCAGAAGGCCATCGAGCAGGCCAAGGCGTACGAGGAGCTGAAGAAGCGCGAGGAGCTCATCCGCGTCTTCGTGCGCCCCTCCCTGGTCGAGGAGATCAAGGCCGGCAAGGACCCTTCCAAGTTCGATCCGGTGCTGCGCAACCTCTCCATCCTCTTCTGCGACATCCGCGACTTCACCTCCCTCACCGAGATCCTGAACCCCTACGAGAAGCAGGCCTTCCTCAACCAGTACTTCACCATGATGACCCATCCCATCGTCCAGAACGGGGGAGAAGTGGACAAGATCATGGGCGACTGCGTGATGGGCCTTTTCCCCGACGGGGACAGCGCCGCGCGGGCCGCCATCGACATGCGGCTCGCCCTGCAGGACTTCAACGGGAAGATGTTCAAGCTGGGGCAGCCCAAGATCCGCAACGGCATCGGCATCGCCAAGGGCGAGGTGATGTTGGGGAATTTCGGATCCTTCGAGAAGCTCGACCGCACCGTGATCGGCGAGGCGGTGAACATCGCCGCGCGCCTTGAGAGCAAGACCAAGATGTACAACCTGGAGGTGGTGGTCACCGAGGACGTGATCCGCGACCTCAAGCCCGGATCGCAGCATTACCGCTGGATCGACGTCGTGCAGGTGAAGGGTTCCAGCCGCCATCTCAAGCTATACGAGATCTACGGGCACCAGCCCGAGGAAGTGAAGAAGTACAAGGACGACACCCGGGACCTGCTGGAGAAGGCGCTGACCATCTATTTCCAGAAGGGGTTCCGGGACGCCCAGCGCCTGTTCCGCGCCATGCTGGAGAAGGTGCCTCCCCACCGGCTCGTCCCCAACGACCTGATGGACAACATCCTCCGGTATTACATGTCCCACTGCGATGCCTGGATCAACGACCCCAACGGGTCGTGGGAAATCATCGACAAATGGGATGGAGTCCACGTCTTCCACGAGAAGTGAGACCCCCGGCCTCACAGCGGATCCCCTTCCAGGATGCGGTTGACGGTTGAGAGGTACTCCTCCCCCTTGGCCTCGAAATCCAACGGCTTGTTCAGGAAATCGTAGAAGCGGCCGTGCCGTAGCGACCGGTGCATGAGGTTCTGATCGCCGGCGGGGTTGCCCGTGATCAGGATGAATTTGAGGTTCGGCTTCCGTTCGTGTGCCCGGTCGCAAAGCTCGTTGCCGGTCATGCCGGGCATCACCTCGTCGGTCAGGACCAGGACCACGTCCGGGTTCTCCTCGATGAAAGCCAGGGCTTCCCGGGGATCGGAGAACGTCCGCAGGTTGAGCCGCTTGCCGAAGCGCCGGCGGAAGACGAACAGGTTCTCCTCCTCGTCGTCCACGTAGACGACCACGGGATTGGCCACTCCATGGTGGATTGCCCCCTGGATATGGCGCGCCATATCGCCCAAGGTGCGGTAGGAGCCGAGGTCCGCGGCGGTGCCGGCCACCGCCTTCTGCATCCGGAACATCAATTCCACGTTCAGGGCGATGCCGCCCAGCCGGCTGCGAAGCTCGCGGGCCAGATCCCCGATATTGGCTTCGGAGACGTGGAGCGCTTCCAGGGTGGTGCTTTCGTCGAGAGACGGGGGCAGGGGCGCGAAGGAAGGGTTCTCCCTGGCTAGCCGGTTGAATACATCCCGAAGGATGGAAACTATTCGATGCTGCTGCACGATGGATTCCGAAGTGAATGTTGGAACGGCCGTTCCTTATAGTACTTATTTGGGAATGGCATGGCTCTTAAAAACTGTATGCAAAAGTGTTAAAAATGGTCCGGTCAGATATGTGTAAGGTTCGATTTGGAGCGGGGTTGGAAAGAAAATCGACACTATCTGGTTAAATCGACGCTCCGCTAGTTTGGACAGCGCCAGTTTGGACAGAATGTGCGTATCCGCCCGGTAACCTGGGAGGTGCGGGCATTCCGCCCACGATCCAAAAAGTTCAAGGCAGGTTGCGATGGGCCGCCAAGCGGCTCCAAGCGGGATCGCCGCCGTCGACGGCCTCCATGATCCCGCGCTGCATCACGCCGTGCAGGCCATGGCGCCGCGCACGCCGTAGAGGACATCTTCGAGGTCGGCTTCATCCTGGACGAGATTCGTCAGGTATTCCCCCACCCAGCGATGCTTTCCAGGTGATAGATGTAGGCCAGGAAGGCGAGGGGATTGCGGTGCTGGATCTGGTAGGTGAAGAAGGCGATGTAGGTCTCGGTGGTGGGCAGGGGGCGCTCGCCGGGAACTTCGTCGGTCCGGAACCCAAGCGCAGCGAGATCGTCCAGGGCCATGAGGTTGTGGCCGCACTAGGCCATGGCGTGACGGAGCATGGTCTTGTTCTTGCGTCGCTTGGATGCCTGCAGGTGGAAGGTCATCAAGGCCAGGGCTTCCGGGTTCTCCAGGGTATTGAAGTATTCCTCCCTCAGGAACATGGCGTAATGATCGCGGGTGAACCGGCCTTCGCGCAGGCTCCGGAAGAAGGGATTGAGCTCGAGGGCGGGCAGACCGGATTCCCATTCTTCGCGTTTCGCCATCATGACGTCCATGGTTTCCTCCTCGTCGCCGGGCCGGTCAGGCCGCCTGCAAGATAACTTCCGCCGCATGGCACGCAGCCGGGTCCAGCTCGCATTCCATGCCGGCGAGCATGCCCTGGAAGGTTTTCGGCACCTGCCAGGGATTGAATCGGAGGAGCCTGACGGGGCCGTAATGGCCCGCTTGGAAGGCGCCCATGCCTCCGAAGGCGCGCGCGCCGATGCGCGCCAGCGCGGCTCCACGACCCAGCGTCAACAAACCGTGGGCGAGACCAGCGACGCCAGCGTCCCCTCGCCGACAGGCGGACACCCGAGGGAAAGGCGGTAGTCCAGCACCTGCCCGCGGGACAGGATGGGGGAGAGACGGATGCAACCGACGATACGGCCCCGCCAGCGGGCCAGCAGGTGGTGGTGTTCCGGGTCGAATCCGTCCCGGTCGGGGTTGAGCCTATCCATGCCGGCGTCCGGGCGGTCCGGATCCCTCAGGAGGTAGCGCCCGCGAAAGCGGCGCAACTCCTACATCCACTGAGGAT
>CBILQL010000181.1:0-8468 GCA_966238865.1 uncultured bacterium | reverse complement strand
AGTATCGGAGGTGGGCCGATGGAAACTACTGACCCGGAGTTCTACACCCCGCAAGAGCTGGCCGCCCTGGGCAGGGTGGGGGAGCGCTGGATCGAAAAGCAGATCCCCAAGCGCCGTCTACCGGGCATGACCAAATGGGGCCGCTATTGGCGGTTCCGGAAGTCCGAGGTGGATCGCCAGCTCCTGACCGGCTCGCTATTACTCCCGGATCCGAAAGCCAAGGGCCGGCCCTAGACACTCCGCAGGTCATGGATTACCTTCCCTCCCTGTCCGCCCCGGACACCCATCGCCAAAGGGAACTTTGACATGGGTCTGAACATCACCAAGCTTGCCGTCAATCGCTATTTCCTGGATGTCCGGGTCCGCCGCCCGGGTGGCCAGGACCGTATCCGGGAGACCTTCGAGGGCACCAAGGCCGAAGCCGAAGAGCGCTACATCGCCCTTCGGAAGCAGCTCAAGGAATCCCAGTCTCTCCGCTGCCGCTTCGAGACCTTCGGGGACCTCCTCCGGTACTACCGGGAAAAGCGGGGCCCGTTCTCCTACAAGGACAACAGCGCTTTGGACCTCCTGAACAATGACCTGGGCGAAGTCGCCCTACCAGCCTTCCCTGCTCGCCTGGATGCCTACATCACCCACTTGCGGACCCACCCGTCCAAGCGGACCCGCCGGCCCTACTCCAATGGCAGCATTAATCGGACCGTGGCCATGATCCGCGCCGCCTTCAATGCCGCCGTCGCCAATGAGCTCCTGGATCGAAACCCCATTACCATGGCCCGCTTCCCCAAGCTGAAGGAAGTCCCGCGAGACGCCTCGCTGTCCTCGGAGGCCGCCAGGCTCCTTCTGACCACCATGGAGGCCCACGCCCCCCACCTGCTCCCCGTGACCCGCTTCGCCCTCCAGGTGCCTTGCAGGAAGTCCGAACTAGTCAACATGCGCCGGGAAGACCTGGACCTCTTCAACAATGCCATCCGGGTCCGGAACGGCACCACGAAGAACGACGCTGGGATCTGGAAGCCCATCCCCCCGGACATGCTCACCTATTTCCGCACCCTGCCGGCGGTCAGCCCGTTCCTGTTCTTCCGGAGGGTAGGGGAGGCCTATCACCCCATCGGCGACTTCAAGCGGGCCTGGAAGACTTGCCTGCGCCTGGCCGGCATCCAGGGCTTCCGATGGCACGACACGCGGGCCCAGGCCGCCACCGACCTGATCGACAACGGCACCCCGGAGCGGGTGGTCATGCAGATCGCCGGCTGGAAGACCGACATGCTCGGAAAGCGGTACTACAACCGCGATGGCAAAAAGGCCTTAGGGCTTGCTAAGTTTTCCCCTCGGGTGAGTACGATCGGTGAGTACACCCAGGAGGAAAGCGCAAAGCAAGAGGCGGGAACCTAGGGGCTTCATGGGCCGGGGAAACCGGGAAATCAGGGGGAAAACAAAGAACCCCCGGTCATGTGACCGAGGGTACTTTGGTGGAGCTAAGCGGAGTCGAACCGCTGGCCTTCTCATTGCGAACGAGACGCTCTACCAACTGAGCTATAGCCCCGAAGCCGAGGGTAAAATGGAAATTTTCCGACCCTTTTCCAAGGGACGGCCCGGAATCCGCCTAATCAGCCCGTCCGGGCCGACAACTCCCGGACCTTGTCCTCGTCCACCTGGATGCCCAGGCCGGGTCCCTTCGGGATCCTGATGCGGCCGCCCACGACCTTGAGGGGCTCCTTGAGGACGCTGGCGCCCAGGAATTGCGGGCCGTTCAGGGCGGCGGGCTTCTTGAGGCCGTAGGCGCCGTAGAGGATGAGGCTGGCGGCGAGGGAGATGTCCGGGTCCGTGAGGCCGCTGCCCAGGAAGTGGAGGCGGTGCTTCTCCAGGAGGTCCATCTGGGCCCGGGCGGAGACGAGGCCGCCGCAGCGCGCCGGCTTCATGGCGATGCCGTCGATGCATTTCAGCTTGATGAACTCCTCGACCTCGACCGGCGAGACGCAGCCCTCGTCCATGACGATGGGCAGGGCGCCCTGCTTGACCAGGGCCTGGTAGCCGCTGAGGCGGTTGGGGCGCAGGGGGCCTTCCAGGACGTCGACGCCGAGGTCGGCGAGCTTGGGCGCCATCTCCAGGGCGTCTTTTTCGTCGTAGCCGCCGTTGGCGTCCGCCCAGAGGAAGCCGCCCGGGACCAGCTTCTTGACCATGCGGCACAGTTCGAGATCGACCTGCTTGTCCGGGGCGATCTTGACGTTGAAGTTCGTGTAGCCGCGCTCCCGGCCCTTCTGGATCAGGCCCTCCACCTCGTCGAGCTTGGCGGGGTTGAGGGTCCAGCTCAGGAGGAGATCGTCCGGGGTCTTGCGGCCCCAGATCTCGGCCACGTTCTTCTTGAGCGCCTTTCCCTGCAGGTCGTGGAGGGCGAGGTCGATGCCGCACTTGGTGATGGGATAGGAGGTGGAGAAGTCCGGGGCGATTTCCTTGTCCATCAGGTGGCCGATGCCCGCCAGGTCGAACACCGGCTTCCCGATGAGGATGGGGATGAGGTAGTTCTTGAGGCAGGCCACGGCCCCTTCCAGGGTCTCTCCGCTCCAGCGGGGGATGGGCACGCTCTCGCCCCAGCCCACGGTGCCGTCGCTGGCGGTGATCTTGAGGATGATGGCCGGCCGTCCCATGCCGCCCACCGGGGCCTCGAAGAACTTGAAGCGCATGACCATCGGGTAGCGCACCGGGAAGATGTCGATGCGATCGATGGCGAGCTTGGCCGGCGCGGCCTCGGCGAACAGGTTCTGGCGGTTCAGCAGCCCGACGGCGGCGGCTCCCAGCGTCTTGGAGAATAGCCTGCGGTCCATGGTCAGATCCCGAAGTTCACGGAGAAAACATAGTACCAGTTCGTCGGTTCGCGCAGGATGGTCTCCCCGCTGAAGTACGTGCCCCGATCGATGGTGCGGAAATGGTCGTTGGCGATCTGGAGCCGCAGGGAAAGGCCCGTGACCAGGGTCTTGGCGGCGTACAGGCTCCACTTCCAGTCGTCCCTGCGGTTGCGATCCGAATTGTGGAACAGCAGGCTGTAATCCTCGTACGCCGGGTAGTTCCAATCGAGCACCACCTTGTAATTGTCCGGGAGCGAGGAGGGGAAGTACTCCGTTTCCAGGACCAGCATGTCGAGCAGGTTGAAGGTCGGCAGGTGCATGCCCATCATGAGGGGAATCCTCTCGAAGCGTTTTTCGAAGAACCCGGGCTGGTTCTCGACGCCGAGCAGGGCGGCTTCCGCGTAGATCTTGAAGGCGTTCTTCCCGAGGAACCCCATGGGCATGATTTTCTGGAGGTTGAAGGAGGCGCGCCCCATCAGCTTCAAGCCGCGGACGTCCATGGTCAGTGTGTCGCGGGCCAGGCTGTCGTGCAGGTAGGAGCGGATGGAGTCGTTCAGCACGAAGGCCTGGAACACCGTGTCCGACTCGCCCAGCAGGTTGTCGAGGTCCGACTGGGTCATGGTGATGGACCCGCCGCCGTGAACGACGGGGCCGCCGGGGTCGGGCGGTGCGTTGAGATCCGATTTGTACGCCTTGAAGGCGGGGAAGTCCTTGAAGCGCAGGATGGACATCGCCTGCATGTCCTTGGCTTGCACGCGCTCTTCCTGGATGGGAAGGTAGTGGAAAAGCGAAGCGCCGGCCCCGAACTGGAACGGGCCCACGTTGAGCTCGGCCACGTAGCTGGGGGTGAAATCCCCCTGGGGCCGGAAATCGCGCTCGCTCATGAGCAGGAAATCATGCCGCAACGCGCCGTCGAGCTGCTTGACGCTCAATTGCACGCCCTGGACCCTGACCTGGGCATTGTCGGTGATCGACCAGCCCCCGGTGAAGACGAAGGTAGGGTAGGGCATGCTGCGGAACAGGTATTCGCCCAGATTCATGGCGTCGGGATTGTACTTGTACGGGAAATACCCGACGCGCAGGGCTACCTTGGAGTCCTCAGGGTCCCCGAAGCGGTAAACCGCCTGCGCCTGGGACACGCCGGGCCCGAATTTCGTCCCTTGGGCGGAGATGAGGCCGCGGTCGTTGGGAAAGGAATAGTAGAACACGCCGCCCACGCCGACGCGGATTTCCAGGCGGCGGTTGACGAGCGCCTCCTGGGTCAGGTTGATGCCGATCTGGGAGATGTAGAACTTGTCTGGATCGGCGCCGGAAACGAGCTCCGGCTCCCCTTCGACGATCTGCCCGGTCTCGATTTTGGTTCCGATGACGAGGGGTTTGCGCTCGATGATGTCTTCGGCCCGCGGGGCAAGGGCCGCGGACAGGCCGAGGGCCAGCACGGCCGGACGGATCGGGAAGGACGGGAGGGAATAGCTCATGGATGAAGCCTCACAGCAGCAGGAGTCGTTTGCTCTCGGTATTGCCGCCCGCGCGGACGCGGACGAAGTGCATGCCCGGGCGGCTGCGGGCGACGGAGTATTCCGCGGCGCCGACGCCCCGGCGGGAATAGACCGGCTTGCCGGCGGCATCGAAGACCTCGACCGCATGGGGGCCGGCGGCGGTCACGGAAATCCGGACTCCCCCGGCCAGGTCGGCGGAGGCGCCCGGCGCTTCCACCACGCGGATGCCGGTGGGGGCGCAATCCGTTTCGTTGTGGTGGGTGGCCTTGGGATTGTATCCCGGCTTGGTATTGTCCGTGCAGCCGGTATAGCCGGCGACGTAGCGCATGGTCCCCAGGAACGCGCCGTCGACGAACTGGCGCATCTGCTGGTTGGAGGAGGTGCGGGGGACGTCCCGGTGGAAGAGGGAGTTCATGACGTACCGTCCGCCTTCCACGTCGCGGGCCCAGGCCAGGGGCTGCACCTCGCCGGAGAGGTAGAATCCGCTGGCGCCGCCGCCGAAATTGAAGGCCGAGCGGCGGGTGGTCCAGATCATCCTGGTATTGGGCAGGGGATCGGGGTTGGCCTGGTAGGTGTACCACTCGTCGTCCCAGGACATGGTGAAGTCGGCGGCATAGCCCGAGCCGGCGCTGGATTGGGCCAGATCGGTGCCCACCGCGTCGGCATGCACGTAGATGGGACCGGTGCCGAAGCCGGCATAGGTCTGGTAGCGGACCCCCATCACGTTGTCCATCCAGCTCGGGGACGCGCCCCAATCGTGCTTGGTGCACTGGTGGAAGCAGGCCAGGCCCCGGTTTCCTGCGTACCAGAGACGCACGGCGTCCTTCTGGCCGGAGGTGAGGTTGGTCCCGAAATTGTAGGCGTTGAACAGCACCAGGGCCTGGTAATTGGCCAGGTTGGCGGCCGTGAACACCGAATTGCTGCGGGTGGTGTCCACGGTGACGTTGATGGTCTTGGCCAGGTTGATGAGGTGGCCTGCATAGTTCACGGTGTTCGCGTGATCCGAGGAGTAGCCGTTGATATACACCAGCACCCGCTTGAGATTGGAGGTGACCGGGCCGTTCTGCGCCCGGGCGCAGGTCGCGGACAGGGCGAGGAGGCCGGCCAGGAGCAATGGATTCTGTCGCTTCATATTGGACTTCCGCTGGTTGTGCCCGGGAAACATATTCCCCCGGAAGGGTGGATGGCCGGAAGGAATTAACCGATCGATTGACCGGATTTAACGATGCGGCGTTTTTTTATTCCCGCAGCCTGCCCAAACCCGCAAAAGCGGCCCGAAATCGCGGCCATCCCGAAACCGGGGAACGACTTCCGGTCCGATTCGGGGCCGATCGGGGGCCTTACACCGGACTATCGCTGTTCCGGGCCCTGCCATCGAGCTATATTTGCTGCCGAACCAGGGGAGGTCGCAAGACCTGAGATTCCCGTCCCCGCGCCCCAATGTGGGGCCGGCGGCGGGAAAACCCTCGAACCTGATCCGGGTCATACCGGCGTAGGAAGGGATTGACATGATTCGCAAGCCGGAGTCCGCCTCCCAGGGCGGCGCCCAGGACGGCAAGGCCGCCCAGAACGCCAAGAACGTCCAGAACGTCGTCACCAACAACAGCATCACCCGGGAGCCGTTCCCCGGATCGGAGAAGATCCACCGGTCCGGCGTCCTGCATCCCTCGGTGCGGGTGGCCATGCGGCAGATCAGCCTGCAGAACACCCGCTCCCATTTCGACAAGACCCTGGACCGGCCCAACGAGCCCGTGGTCGTCTACGACACCTCGGGGCCCTACACCGACCCCGCCGCCGATATCGACGTGCGGGCCGGCCTGCCCCCCCTGCGCCAGAAGTGGATCCTCGATCGCGGCGACGTCGAGGAGCTGCCGGAGCTCACCTCCGAATACGGCCGCAAGCGCCTCTCCGACCCCTCGCTGGACTACCTCCGCTTCGACCATCTCCGCAAACCGCTGATGGCCAAGCGCCCCTCCCGGAGCGCCGGCTACGGAGCGGGTCCCGCCGTCACCCAGCTCGAATACGCCCGCCGGGGCATCATCACCCCGGAGATGGAATACGTGGCCATCCGCGAGAACCTCCAGGCCGAGATGCGCGAGGAGGCGCTGGCGAAGCAGCACCCCGGGCAAAGCCACGGGGCCGCCATCCCCAGGACCATCACGCCGGAATTCGTCCGCAGCGAGATCGCGCGCGGCCGCGCCATCATCCCCTGCAACATCAACCATCCCGAGCTCGAGCCCATGATCATCGGGCGCAACTTCCTGGTCAAGATCAACGCCAACATCGGCAACTCGGCCCTGGCCTCGTCCATCGAGGAGGAGGTGGAGAAGATGGTCTGGGCCGTGCGCTGGGGCGCCGACACCGTGATGGACCTCAGCACCGGCAAGAACATCCACGAGACGCGCGAGTGGATACTCCGCAACAGCCCCGTGCCCATCGGCACCGTGCCCATCTACCAGGCCCTGGAGAAGGTGGGCGGCAAGGCCGAGGAGCTCACCTGGGAGATCTACCGCGACACCCTCATCGAGCAGGCCGAGCAGGGCGTCGACTACTTCACCGTCCACGCCGGCGTGCTGCTGCGGTACATCCCCCTCACGGCCAAGCGCATGACCGGCATCGTCTCCCGCGGCGGCAGCATCCTGGCCAAGTGGTGCCTGGCCCACCACCGGGAGAACTTCCTCTACACCCATTGGCGCGAAATCTGCGAGATCATGCGCGCCTACGACGTCTCCTTCTCCATCGGCGACGGCCTGCGGCCCGGATCCATCTACGACGCCAACGACGAGGCCCAGTTCGCGGAGCTCAAGACGCAAGGGGAACTGACCCGGACCGCCTGGGACCTGGGCGTGCAGGTGATGAACGAGGGCCCCGGCCACGTGCCCATGCACATGATCAAGGAGAACATGGACAAGCAGCTCGAGTGGTGCCAGGAGGCCCCCTTCTACACCCTCGGGCCCCTCACCACCGACATCGCCCCCGGCTACGACCACATCACCTCCGGCATCGGCGCGGCCATGATCGGCTGGTACGGCTGCGCGCTCCTGTGCTACGTGACCCCCAAGGAGCACCTGGGCCTGCCTGACCGCGAGGACGTGAAGGCCGGCGTCATCACCTACAAGCTGGCCGCCCACGCCGCCGACCTGGCCAAGGGCCATCCCGCCGCCCAGTACCGCGACAACGCCCTGTCGCGGGCCCGCTTCGAGTTCCGCTGGAACGACCAGTTCAACCTCTCCCTGGACCCGGACACGGCCAAGAGCTTCCACGACGAGACCCTGCCGGCCGAAGGCGCCAAGCTGGCGCATTTCTGCTCCATGTGCGGCCCCCATTTCTGCTCCATGAAGATCACCGACGACGTGCGCGCCTTCGCGGCGAAGCAGGGCGTCGACGAGAAGGCGGCGCTGGAGCAGGGCATGCAGGAGAAGGCGAAGGAGTTCGTGCAGGCGGGGGCGGAGATCTACCGTCAGGAGTGAGCGGAAAAACGGGGGAAGTGGGCGCCTGGGTCCTACCCAGGGCCTATCCCCGGCGCTTCCCGGGTCCGGCCACCTGCCGGGCGGCCGTCCTGACTTCCGAAACCTCCGAATCCTGGACCATCGGGAGCGCGGACGGCGTCCAACCTGCCAGCCCATCATGGATTTGCTGAAGAAACGCATCGGCCAGGCCTTGGCCCTGTTCTCGGTCGCCCCTTTCCTGATGGGTTTCGAGCCCCGGCGCGACGAGGGCCTGACGGTCGGGGTGGGCGGAAGTGCCGGAAGGGGCCATTACAGCACCGGGTGCGGCCAACGGTCGTACTACGAGGAATTTGCCGCGGGATCTCTATCGCTCGACTATACCTACCCCCATGACAGCGCGCGGGTCTATAGTCCCCGAGTGACGATCGGGGGAGCGCTGGCGGCGGGGGTCACGGAGACGAAGCTCATCGCAGAGGATGACATGAACCCGGAGTGGCTGGCCGCCAACCCGCAGATCGACATCCGCCGGGCTGCACTGGCCGGGTTCCTGCTGCGATTGGACTGGACCTATCTCGGCCTCGGAGCCGGCGGCGTGCTGGCCGTCCCGGAATGGCACCAGGGAGAATTGGATGCCAACGCCCTCCCGGCGGCCGAGGTGCGCGTGGGACCCTGGAAAC
>CBILQL010000180.1:0-8473 GCA_966238865.1 uncultured bacterium | reverse complement strand
TTCCCACCCTACGGGTGGGACCCGAAACCAGCTAGGCGCAAAGCGCCTTGGGGATCCTTCCGTTTATGCAAACAGCAGTCCCAGCGACTATTCCAGCAGACTGCGTAACATCCAGGCGGTCTTCTCGTGGACCTGCATCCGCTGGGTCAGGAGGTCGGCCGTGGGCTCGTCCGAGGACTTCTCCACCACCGGGAACACCGAGCGGGCCGTGCGCACCACCGCCTCGTGGCCCTTCACCAGCTTGCGGATCATGTCCTGGGCGGGCGGGACGCCCTGCTCTTCCGGGATGGAGGAGAGGCGGCCGAAGTCCACATAGGTGCCCGGAGCCGGAAAACCCAGGGCCCGGATGCGCTCGGCGATCAAGTCCACCGCCAGGGCCAGCTCGTTGTACTGGGTCTCGAACATGAGGTGCAGGGTCTGGAACATGGGTCCGGTGACGTTCCAGTGGTAGTTGTGGGTCTTGAGATAGAGGGTGTAGGTGTCGGCCAGCAGGCGCGACAGCCCCTCGGCGATTTCCTTGCGCTCCTTCTCCCCTATCCCGATCTCGATCTGCATGCGTCCTCCTTGGCGGTCCGATCGGAGCCATCGTTCGGAATATACGTTTTGCCGGCTGCAACCTGACTGACTGTTCCCCGGCCGACGTGCCGTTTTGTCAGCCGTCGTACCGGCTTCTTAGCCGGCGTACCGGCTTCCTAGCCGGCCTTTCCCAGGCAGCGTCCGCAGGTTCCCTGGAATTGCACCGTGATATCCTGGACCTCGAAACCCTCCGGCAGGCGGAAACCGTCCGGCAGGGAAGGGGCCGAGATGCCCATGGCGTCGAAGATGGATCCGCAATTGCGGCAGATGAGGTGATCATGCCGCTCCGTCATCGGATCGTAGCGCACCGCCTCGTCACCGAAGCGGATGAGCCGCAGAAGGCCGGCATCGGTAAGGTATTTGAGGGCGTTGTAGACCGTGGCGAAGCTGAGCTTGGGAGAAAGCTTCGAGCTCTCCTCGAATACCTCCCGGGCCGTGGGATGGTTGCGGTTGGCCCGGACCACGTCGAGCACCACCTGTCGATGGGGAGTCAACTTGTTCTCCATGCTTATATCTTATAATTATTCTAATTATAGCTCAAGTTAAGCAGAAAAAACGCGGAATATTCAATAAATTCGAGGTTTTTTCGAAGAGTTTCTATCCGGATACTAAAGGAATTTTCCATATGGTCCGAAGTGGATAGAGAGCCCGGAGGACCTATGGCACCCAATCCATTCACCAGCACCCAGGAAGTTCACAAGGACCTGGAAATCGCCCTGCGCCGCCTGAGGCCCACGGTGTCGCGGGTGCTCGCGGAAACCGCCGGAGCCTTCCTCGCCGCCGACGCCGCGACCGGATCCGATTGGTCTTCGACGGCCCGGCTCCCCGACCTGGGCGTGCTGCAATGCTCCCAGCGTAACGTGGGCGAGAAGCACGAGATGATCTGCAACCTCTCGGTGGAGAAATCGGAATGGCGCCGCCTCCTGGGAGCCTCCGGATGCGAGGCCTTCTCCCAGGACGCCTTCTGCGAGATGGTCAATTGCCTGTGCGGCAGCCTGCTCGCCGATGCCGGCTTCCTGGACGAGTTCGGATACCTGGTTCCCTGCGTGCCCTATGCCGGCCATTTCCGCATGCCGGCGGAGACCCGCTGCCTGCGCGGCGCCTTCCGCATCGGCGGAGTCACGGTGCATTACGCCATCGCCGTCCTGGCGTCGGAGGCATACCAGCCGCATCAGGCCATCCTGGCGGCATAGGCCCCCCAGACCCCGGATACCGCGTACCCGCGGCCCCCGGACCGGCGGTCCCTCAGGCGCCGCCGGGCTGGCCCTCGGAGCTCGGCAGCGGCGACTTGTCCCGGAAGACCCAGCGGCGGTTGGTGACGGGAGAGGAAATCAGCAGCAATTGATCCCGGTAGCGGATGACCGTGCCGGGATGGGCGATGCCGCGGATGCGGACCTCGCAGGGGCCGGGGAGATAGAGGCGCGTGGACAGGACGGCGGCCTCCTTGCGGGCCTCGGCGATGCGGCGTTCGAGGATTTCCAGGGCGCCCTGGGTGCGCGCGAGCAGCAGCGTCTCCTCGTCGGCCCCGCCCCGGGTGAGGCGCAGCACGTGCTCCAGCTTCTCCTCCATGTCCCGGAGGAATTCCATGTCCCGGGTGTCCTCCTGGATCCGCTTCTCCCACCGGATCAGTTCGGCCTCCACCTCGAAGTCCTTGCCCACCTCCAGCACCGTCTTGACGCCGGCCTCGGCGCCCACGTTGAAGAGGTCCAGCGATTCGCCGGCCAGCAGGTGGCCGCCCAGCACGGTGTAGCGGCCGAAGCGCATGCCGATGGCCTTGCGGGCCCGGAGCCGGCTGCCGATGATCTCGTTGAACACCACGATGTTGGTGGCGCTCTCGATGCACTGGTTGTGCAGGTAGCCGATGGTCACCGAGCTGAGGCGGGACTTGATGAGGCCGTTGCCCTGGCCGTTCACGCCGCCCTTGACGACGATGGCGCCGTCGGTGCGGATGACGCTGTCCTCGACCGTGCCGTCCACCTCCACGTCTCCCTTGGCCTCTATTTCCATCCGGCTATGCACGTCGCCGGAAACCCGCACCGCGCCGGGGAATTCGATGTGGCCGGTCTTCAGGGAGACGTCGCCCTCCACGGCCAATTCCTCCACCACCTCGGGGATGTCCATGCGCATGGCCAGGCGGCCGGGCGCGGCGGCCACGACGATGGTCCGGGCCCGATCCAGGAAGGCGGTGTTGCGCCCCAGTTCCTGGGAGAAGTCCCGGGGCTGCGGCGCCGGGATCTCCCGGCCGAACACGTCGAAGCCGGGCTTGCCGGGCGAGCCCGGCAGCAGGCGGGCCAGGCGATCGCCCTGCTTCACCGAGCGGAAGAAGGAGAAGGACTTGAAGTCGATGCTGCCGCCGGGACCCGGCTCCGGGACCTCCGGCTCGGGATCGACCAGCAGCTCCAGCCGCCCGTCCACGCCGGCCTCCGGGGGACGGCCCTTCGCCACCAGCAGGCTCACGGGACGACGATCGGTGTCGAAGGCCTTGAGCGCCGCGTGGATATCGGCCTCGGACAGCGTGCCGACCACGCCCTTTTCCCGGAGGGCGGCTTGCACCATCCCGTAGGTCACCGACCAGTCGCTGAGGGAGTTGCCGCCCAGCACCAGGTTGGCGGACATGGCGTCCTCGTCCACCACCACCTGGCAGGCGGGCAGGCTGTCGCCGCCCAGGACCTTGAGGACGCCGTCCTCTACCAGGAGGGCGCCTTCGCAGACGGCGATGAGGCGCGTCTCGACGGCCTGCAGGGACTTGCCGAAAGAAGGCAGCCGCTCCGCCAGCCCCTGGGCCGGGATGGGCGCGCCGAACACGTCCATGCCGTTCATCCCCCGGGCAGTGCCCTGCCAGCTCACGATCACGGCCCCGATGGCGACCCAGCATGCCGGATCGACGCGATCGCGAAGCCCCTCGGCGTCCCAGGTCCCGGAGTCGCCCGCCGCGCGCCGCAGATCCGCGATGACGGCGGCGTCGGTGATGTAGCTCTTGTGGAAGGCGAGGCCCACCGGTTCCTCGTGCAGCGGCGCCCTGCCCCGGGCCACCTCCACCGACTGGGCCTCGCGGAGGTCGCGCTCGCGCGAGTCGGGCGTGGTGCGGCACAGGGTTTCGGCGATCCAGCCCACCATGTCGGCGCGGAGGCCCTCCTCCGCCAGCCCCTGCTCCAGCAGGAAGTCCTTCAGCCTGGAAGCCGTGCCGTAGGCCTCGCTCCAGGCCCGGTTGTCATGCCCCTCGATGCGCAGCTTGGCCCCCATGCCGTCCCCGGTCACGGCCAGGGTGAGCCGCAGGCCGCCGTGCTGAGCAGCCGGCCGCTCCACGGATGGATCAGCCGGTTTCACGGACGGCCTTCTCGACGCGGGCCAGCACTTCGATCAGCCTGGCCTTGTCCTCGGGGCTCAGCGAGGGGGGATGGCGCAGGAATTCCATCATCTTGTCCACCTGCCGCAGGTCCACCGGCTTCCCGAGGCAGCCAATCACATTGGGCAGCCGCGACAATTCCTCGCGCCGCTTCTCCAGCTCGCGGTGGGGCAACAGCAGGATGATGGGCGTGCCGACCCCGGCGCGCTTGAGGCCCTGGATGACGCGCTCGCCGTCGATGCCGGGCTCCCGGAAGCCGAGGATGATGAGGTGGTAATCCTGCACCAGGGCCAGATGCAGGCCCTGGACGCCCGTCTCGGCGCAGTCCCAGGCGAAGGATCTCCCCTTGAAACTTTTCTCCATCAACCGTAGGATGGCGGCAGGGTAATCGATGTGGAGGATGCGGGGGGGCTCCCTCGCAGGTTCCCTGGGCGTCTCCTCGGGAGGATGCGCGACGGTCTGCACCCAGAAATTAAACCATGGTATAATCCCTTTGTCCATGAAGGAAAGCGTTTTGCGGGACCTGCTCGCGGGCCATCTCGTCAAGCTGGTGGCCGGCGGGCTCCAGGGCGTCTATTCCGACGCCTTCACCGGGCGCGTCCTGCGCACCACGGGCCACCAGTCCATCCAGTCGCCGGTGGTGCTGTCGCAGCTCGCCGCCTCCCCGGCCGCCCAAATCCTGTCCTTCTTCGTCATGGAAACCGATTCCATGGTGCGCGCCGGCCGCCGCCTGATGCCGGGCAGCCCCCGCGAGGAAGCCCTCATGATCGTTATCTCCGCCAACGCCGAAGTGCTCAACTACGCCTGCTCGCGCCTGGCCTGGATACTGGCCAAGCTCGAAGGGCTCCCCGCCGCCGAAATCACCCCGACCAAGGTCGGGAATTTCACCGGCACCCAGGCCTTCAAGATCCGCGGCGACGAGGGCATCCACCTGGAATTCTCCTGTCAGGCTCAGAATATGACATTCCGATTTGCGTCAGTAGTGCAATGTGTGTGAGTGGAAAGCGTTGTAGGGGGTGAGCGGGGAGGTTTTCCGTTTTTTGTTTTCTGTTTTTTGTCGGGAAGGGTGATAGTGATGTGACAGGCATTGTCGTGCCTGCACCCTGTGATGTCCCCAACAAAAAACGAAAAACCTCCCCCCGTCCGACCACAATGGGTATAATCACCCCAGCCATGTCCCGTTCCGTTGTCATCATCGACGATTCCAAGTTCCAGACCCTGCAGTTGAGCCGGTTCTTCACCGACGTGATGGGCTTCCGGGTGGCGGCCACCGGCGAGGACGGCGAGCAGGCCGTGGAGCTGTACAAGGCCCATCAGCCCGATCTCCTCACCATGGACCTCACCATGCCCCGGCTGGACGGCCGCGGCGCGCTCACCCGCATCCTGCTCGACTTCCCCGGCGCCAACATCCTGGTCATATCCGCCGTGAAGGGCCCCCTGCTGCTCGACTGCCTCACCTTGGGGGCCAAGAGCTACATGGAAAAACCCCTGCGCTTCGACAAGGAGGACTTCGTGCGCGATTTCCGCTCCACCGTCGAGGAGATTCTCGGCAAGCCCGGCGCCTGAGGCCCGGCCCCGGACGCCATGTCCTCCCCACCCTCACCCGGCGACCTGCTCGGCGACTGGCGCGCCTCCGGCTTCCTGCTCATCGGCGTCGGGGACGGCCAGGTCTCCCTCCCCTACGCCGGCGGCGTTCCCGAAGGCCATCGGGACGTACCCTTGACCCTGCGCGACGCCCTGGGACTCGACGAGGAACGCGAGGCCGAGTTCCGCAAGTGGCTGGAACTGGTGCGCCTCCGTCATCGCGAGATGCGCTGGGAAAAGCTGGCTCCCCTGTGCCCGGTGGCCGAGACCGGCCCCTTCAAGGAAGGCGGCCCCACCCGCCTGGAGTTCCGCAAGCTCGGCGACGGCAACGGCAGCCTGAGCGCCATTGCCGTCTTCTGCGTGGACACGGCCCATAGCCAGGCTATCGTCCGCCAGCTCGAAGAGGAGCGGCTCCGCCACAGCCTGCAGATCCGCGACGTGCTCGCCCTGTCCGCCAATCCCCCGGAAACCGTCGGCGCCTTCCTCGACGACTCCGAGGTCCGCCTGGAAACGGTGCGCAAGCAATGGGACGCCCATCTGGCCGCATCGCGCACCGAGGCCGACGCCGGCGCCCCGCCCCCGCCCTTGTGGCCCACGGAGGGCGAACCGGCATCCGAAGCGCTGGGCCAGCTCCTCTTCCGCGAGCTGCACATGCTCAAGGGCAATGCCGGCGCCTTCGGCTTCGAAGGCCTGGCCGCCAGCGCCCAGGACAGCGAGGACCTGCTCGAAACCCTGAAACGCCCCGCCGCGGCCAACGGAGCCGTCCAGCGCCTGGCCGCCTCCCTGTCGGGCCTGCGGGCCCAGCTCGACGAAATCCGCCGCGCCCTGAAGCTCATCTCCGGCGAGGGCCAGGACGCCATGGTCCGCATCCTCCGCTGGAAGCTCGATCGCCTGGGCCAGGCCGCCGCCGCCGTGGACAGCCCCCACCTGGATCCCCGCACCCGCGCCCTCGTGGACCAGAGCCGCCGCCTACCCTACCTCAGCCCCGCCTACCTGGCCCGCAAGTACCGCAACCTGGTGGACCGCCTGGCCCACAACCAGGGCAAGGAAATCCGCTTCCGCGTGGCCGCCAACACGGGCGAAATCCACCCCGAGTCCTTCTCCCGCCTGGACGAGGCCCTGGTCCACATCCTCCGCAACATGGTCGACCACGGCATCGAGCCCCCCGCCGAGCGCGAGTCCATGGGCAAGGCCGAAGCCGAAATCGTCCTCGAATACATCGCCGACGAGGACCGGGTCACCCTCCGCATCCGCGATGACGGCCGGGGGATGGACCCGGATTTGATGGCGATACGGGCCCGGGCCATGGGCATCCTTTCCGAAGAGGAAGCCGAGGCGATGCCGGACGAGATGAAGCTGGCCCTGATTTTCAGGGAAGGGTTCACGACCCGGGACTGGGCGAATCAGTTCTCGGGGCGGGGGCTGGGGCTGGCGCTGGCCGCCAGGTGCATCGCGGACCTCAAGGGCAGCGTTTCGGTGTCATCGCAGCCCGGCAAGGGTACTTGCTTCGCGATTTCTTTGCCGACGCTGGCCTGATATTCTTTCAGGTTGAATCTCCTATTGTCGCGCAGATGGATGGTGCTCCATCCGTGATCCAATCGAATGAGTGGATTGGGGGAATGCACCGGCCTAATCGCATAGTTGGATGAGGAAACCCAAAAATATCGATCTGGGACAAAGTACTTCTACGGAATTCCGTTCAACAGCACCAATTCCGGGATTAATTAATGATCTCTCCGGGACCTTCGGATCCAAAGATTTGAAAAACGAAATTAAATTTGTCCATTGTGCGCATAATCACAATCGGAGCAATACCTACGATTAATCGGGAGAAGCCAAAGACGTTCTTTGTCCGGAAATCAACCGAATTCGGTTTAACTCTCCTTGTGAATCGAAGTTTTGGAAAAATCGAGGCGATATTCGTCATGTTCAACGGAACACAAGCGCGTATAGGGATTCGGTACAATAACTTGTTATACGGACGAGGGATCTTAGCCAAGAAGGAACGAAACCAATGAGAGGTCATACTACATGAAACCTATTGTTCTTGGAATTTTACTCACGGTGTCTATGGGGGTGAGTGCGGTAGACACGGATTCAATTTATAAAGAAATCAAAAGGCTTCGAGCTTCTGATGAGGCCAAAGTCAATGCATTGATTCAACGGAAGATGCATAAGAATGAACAAGTACTTGCTTCCGACTACAACACAATTGAAAAAGCCGAGATCAATCGAAATATCCTGTTATTGAAATCTTACGCCAATTCAGGTGATTCAAATTCTCAGTATCTTATGGGACTTCTTCTATTTGACCTTGGTGAAGAAGACCGCGCGTTATCTAGAAAAAATGGTACGCAGGACTTTTCTGGGAAAAATTATCGAGGAGCGGAAGAATGGTTGTCAAAGGCAATCGCTAAGAACCATCCCGAAGCTATGCTAACTCTTGGTTATATGAGAAAGAATGGACTAGGAGGCAATCAGAGTGACTTGATTGCGTCCGAATATTTTTTTAAA
This sequence comes from uncultured bacterium, assembly GCA_966238865.1. Classification (GTDB taxonomy): domain Bacteria; phylum Fibrobacterota; class Fibrobacteria; order UBA11236; family UBA11236; genus CBILQL01. Next base: position 453 of record CBILQL010000180.1, on the reverse strand, counting down.
TCCGGGGTGGAATTTCACAATCAGAACAAACGTGAATTGGCGCTACAAAGCTATGAGTTCCTTAAAGCAGCCGACGCGGAAAACCTTTACTCAGATTCTTTGAGAACATTGCTTTTTCCGAAAAAGAAATAGGCACTCACTTTACTAACAGTAGGAAATTGTGGATAAAATCTATGACAACGCAGTAGTTGGTTCCATGGACATCCTAGGATTCAAAACGATAGCCCTGAATAAGGAGCTAGGTTTGAACTATATGGATATTTTGTCAAACATAGCCCATAACCTTACTCTTGGAAATCAGATTTACACAAACGATGACAATTGGAAGCCGGTAGATAGCCTCTTCTGGTATTCAGAGTCGTTTGGGGATTCGATCTATCTAATGGCAAATCCCGAGGAACCAATAAAGAAGCAGGTTGAGAAACTGGCATTGAGAATTGCTTCGACTTTATT
>CBILQL010000179.1:0-8530 GCA_966238865.1 uncultured bacterium | reverse complement strand
GGCCTCGTCGCGGGCGGTATCCAGGGAGTTACCCTGGGCGTCCGGGACGGCGCCGCAGGCCACCGCGAAGCTGTCCCCCGGGGCGAGCGGAGCCGTGTACAGCTCGAGCTCCCCGTCGGGGTTGAGGCAGATGTCCAGCACGGGCACGGCGTCGGAGGGCCCGGAGGCGGTGTCCTTCCGCTCCGCGTCCTTCCGTGCCCCGCTTCTGCGCACGGCGTACAGGTCGCGGCGCAGCGCCTTCGTCGGATGGAGGGGGCGCGAGAAACGCAGGCGCACCGTCCCCCGGGAAAGACCGGACCGAAGGGTTTCGTGGACCCAGCGGGCCTCGACCAGCCGGTTCGCGGCCGTGTCCAGGGTCGACAGGGCCAGGCTCCGGGGCTCGCCCGCCCCCTCCGCCACCGTTACCACTGGGCCCGGCGCCAGCTTTTCCGTGACGGCATCCGGCCGCGCGTCCTGGTCGGCATCCTGGAAGCCCAGCAGCAGGTAGCGGCCGGGGCGCATGCCTTCCAGGCGGAAGCGTCCCAGGGAGTCGGCGGATGCCAGGTAGGCGGGCTTCTCCCGGAAGGGGTCGGGCAGGGAATCGGCGGGGAAGATGGCGGGAGCTCCGGTCTCGTCCCTGGACGCCCGGCGGGGCGCGAGGTGGGCGAAGCGCGCGCGCAGGGCGCGGTCCTCGGGATACAGGGCGGCGAAGGCGCCGGCCGGCGCGCGCCCGCCGGGGAAGACGCTCAGCCTCCCCTCCAGGTCGGAGGTGTCGAGGGAGGGGCCCGTGGAGAAGGCCAGCCGGAACGGCGCTTCCAGGGGCTGTCCCGCCAGATCCTTCACCGTCCCGGCCACGCCGAGCACATAGGTGGTGGCCGAATCCAGCGGGGAATCCGAGGAGATCTCGAGGATCTCCCCCCGGGCCTTCACCTCGAGGCGCCCGGCCGGGGGCGGCGAGATCCAGACCTTGCCGCGTTCGGCGTCCCTGGCGACCCATTCCGAGAAGGCGATGCGGGCCTTCAGCTCCCGCGGGGCGTTCACGGCGCCCGGCGCCGGGTACGCGGCCGCCACGTAGGGGCGCGTCTTGTCCTCGGGGCCGCCCGGAGGCGGTTCCATGCGGGCGCAGGCGGCCAGGCAGAGCGCGGCCGCGGCTGCCATCGGCGCGGCCGGACGGCTGCGCCGGGAGCTCAGTCGATCAGTTTGCCGATGCGGGTCCATCGGATCCTGAAGGGGATGCGGAGCCAGGAGACGGGATTGAGCAGGCGTACGGCCCTGTCCTCGTTATCGATGGAGAAATAGATGATGAAGGCCTTGGCCTTCACGTAGTTCGAGGACAGCAGGCCGAAGTAGCGGCTGTCGGAGGAATGGTCCCGGTTGTCCCCCATCATGAAATAGCACTTGTCCTTCACGGTGTAGGCGCCGCTCACGGCGCCGTCGATGGACAGCCGGGTGCGGATCCAGTAGCGGGCTCCGGATTGCTGGCCCTGCCACGCCACGTTGCGGCCGACGAGGTTGAGGAAGTGGCCCATGAAGAAGTCGCCGAACTCCTCCCGGCGGGTGAACCGCCACCTCAGCCGCTTGAGGAAGGATGAGGTGTCGGGGTAACCCGGGGGATACATGAGATGGTTGACCGAGAGGAAGCCGGTGCGCGCCGCCTCGCGGATGACCGAGAAGGGGACGTTGTCGGCGCGGAAATAGGGCGTGCCCTCGTGGTAGGCCTGGCCGTAGCTGAGCTTGAGGAGGGGGTAGATGTACTGCTGCATGGGCTCGCCGGGATCCGCGGAAAGGAAGGGGAGCACGTAGGCGTTGTCCTCGGTCGAGTCCTTCATGAGGTCGAGGATGAGCTCCACCTTGCGGCCCGGGTTCTCCTGGTGGGCCAGGGAGCGGATCCACGCCGCCCGCTCCAGGGTGAGGGTGTCGAACGAGAAGGTCTCGCCGGGCATGGGCAGCCGGTAGTCCAGGGAGTCCCGCTGGGGCTCGTAGGGGCGCAGGGCGGACGGCTTGTATTTGCCTTTCGGGGGCAGGGCGCTTTCCTGCCCGTCCACGAACACGCGGGTTCCGGAGACCTGGAGGCGCTGCCCGCTCCGGGCCACGCAGCGCTTGATGAAGTCCTTGGGGGAGTACCAGACGAGGTTCTTCTCACCCTCGGGGGCCTGCCGGTCCCAGTACAGGTTCCCGAACAGGAAGAGATTGGCCAGGAAGCGGTAGCGCTCCCTGTCACCGCCCGGATAGAGGGGGTCGCCCGGGTACTTGAAGATGAGGACGTCGCCGGGCTTCGGTTCGGACAGGCCGGGCAGCTTGCTCTCGCTGAAGGGGATGGGGGATCCGTAGACGAACTTGATGCCGAGCAGGAAGTCGCCGATGAGGAGGGAGTCCTCCATGGAGGCGGAAGGGATCTTGAAGGCCTGGATGACGAACTGGATGACCACGAGGGCCAGGGCTATGGGGACCAGGACCTCCTTGGCGAATGCCCGGCCCATGCCGCGCAAGCCCCCGTTCCCGCCTTCCTTCTGCTCTCCCATCTTCCGCCTTTGCGCCTGTTGCCGGGACCCGCCGGCCCGGGACGGAACGTGAACCCGGTCCCGGTCCGTCCGGAGCCGCCCTCCGGATCTCAAAATCCCGAAAAAGTCCAAGCCCCGCCGGGGCCATCCCTTGCGCGGCTCAGGTCGGCCGGACCAGATAAAAACCTCCAGGCCTGTTGTCTTGCGTGCGATTTTCCGGGAGTCGTATAATCGAAGGAGCGACTCCCAGTCATTGCGGAAGGATCGGTGCCCGTGTCAGAACGCCTCAAGATGTACGACGAAGAATTGGTACGGGAGATCATGATCTCCACCGCCCTCTGCGTCCAGGAGCTCCTCATGGACGATCCCCAGGCCCAGCAGGACGATGTCTTCGAGTTCGTGGAGACCAATTACCGGCATATCATCATCGAGACCCTGAGGGCCGAACGGGAGCGGGAAATGACGGGAGAGGCCGAGAACGGCCCGGAAGACCTGCTTTCGCCTCCCGAAGAGCCCTGAGCGGCCCCCCCGACCGTCGCTTTCTAACTAGATTAACCCCACCGGGCACCCCCCGGGGACAGCCTCTCGGGGTAACCCGGGACTGGTCCGGGCGGGGACGCCGCCCGACACGGGCGCGGAGGCCGCCCGGGTGATCCGGAAGGACGTTGCATGACTGAGAGTTTTCTGGAAAAGCTGAAGAAATCCGTGCTCCAGGGAGCCCATACCTCGGCCACCAAGATCGAGGAGGCCGCCCGGACCGGGAAGCTCCATCTCGATCTCATGGCGGAGCGTCGCAAGCTCACCCGCGAGTACACCGAGCTGGGCAAGGAAGTCCATCTCGCCCTCCTGGAGGGCAGCGTGGCCCAGTTCGCGGCCCGCCCCGGGGTGACGGAAATGCAACAGAGCGTGGAAAAGTACAAGCTGGCCATCGCCGATCTGGAGGCCAGGCTGGCCGCGGCCCAGAAGCGGCCGAAGGCCGCCGCGGCGGCACCGGCCACGACGCCTTGACGGGAGGAAAATCCGCGGACTTCCAGCCCGCGGATTTTCCATTCTATGGATAAAAAGTTCAGGATAAGCTTCTACCCCTCCGATGCCTCGCGCATCAAGGAGTTCGCCATGTCCCGGCGCCTGCTCCTCGCGGGCATCGCGGTGTTGGCTCCGCTGTCCGCCCTCGGGATCTGGCTCCTGTTCGCCGGCCCCCTGCACGAGCCCCCCGAGACCTACCAGCTCCGGAAGAAGCTGAGCCAGGAGAACCGGGCGCTGGAGGAGCGGGTTGGAAGGCTGGACCGGGACCTGGCTGCCCTGCGCGGCGATCTCTCCCGCATCGAGGAGCAGAAGGTGAACGCCCTGCTGCTCTCCGGCATCGGCTACATGGAGGAGGAGAAGCGCGGGAAGGCGTCCCGCCTGTTCTCCTTCTTCCAGGATCTGTCGCCGATGTCCTCCGACGTGGATGCCAGCCTCAGCCAGGCCCGCGCCCTGTCGGCTTCGCTGGATTCCACCCTGACCGTCCTGGGCCGCGAACAGGCCCGCGTCGAGGGGCTGCCCACGTCCTATCCCGTATCGCAGGAGGCCATCCTTACGCGCGAGTTCGGCTACAGCCCGGACCCGTTCACGGGGCGCAAGGGACTGCACGCGGGCGTCGATTTCTCGGTGCGGCAGGGAGCGCCCGTGGCCGCGGCCGGCGCCGGGGTGGTGGCCGAGGCCGGGAAGGATCTCCTGTGGGGATGGTTCGTCCGCATCGATCACGGGCGGGACGTGCATTCCTTTTACGCACACCTTGAGAAGGTCCTGGTGGCCCGCGGCCAGACCGTGGACCGCGGGGAGACCTTGGGCCTCATGGGAATGACCGGCGTGGCCACCGGGGTGCATCTCCATTACGAGCTGACCATCCGGGGCGCCAAGGTCGATCCGATGCGCTTCTTCCTGCCCGAGCTGGTGCTGGCCACCGGAGGGGACGGACAGGACGGCCCCGAGGACCTGGGAGGCACATGACCGCGGTCGATCCCGCCATCGTAGAGCATTGCATCGGAATCCGACGCCGCCTGCACGGATCCCCGGAGCTTTCCGGCCAGGAATGGAAGACCCGCGACCTGGTGATCGAGGAGCTCAAGGCGGCGGGCCTGTCGCCCAGGACCTTTCCCGGTTCGTCGGCGGTCACGGTCCTCTGCCCGTCCCGTCCCGCTTCGGGCGAGACGCCGTCCCGTCCCGCTCCGGGAGGGCCGTCGGCAAGCCCCCCGTCCGGCGGGGAGCCCCGCCGTTGCGTGGCGCTGCGCGCCGACATGGACGCCCTGCCCCTGGAGGAGACGCCGGGGCTCCCCTGGGCCTCGCACCATGCGGGCGCCATGCATGCCTGCGGCCATGACGGGCATACCGGCATCCTCCTGGGCGTAGCCAGGCACCTGGCCGTCGCGCCGCCGCCCGTGGACGCGCTGCTCGTCTTCCAGCCGGCCGAGGAGAGCGGCAACGGCGCCCGCCGCCTGCTCGACGACGGCTGCTTCGAAGGCGTGCAGGTGGAGGCCGTGTTCGGCCTGCACGGCTGGCCGGACCTTCCCCTGGGACAGGTGGGCGTGCACGGCGGAGCGGTGATGGCCTCGGTGGACAACTTCGAGATCGTGGTGCGCGGCCGCGGCGGACACGGGGGGCAGCCACAGCACGCCCGCGATCCCGTCCAGGCCGCCTGCCAGCTGGTTTCGGCGATGCAGTCGCTGGTGTCCCGCGGGGTCGATCCCCTGGAGGGCGCCGTGATCACCGTGGGGCAGATCCAGGGCGGGCATACCTTCAACGTGATTCCCGAGTCCTGCCTGCTGCGGGGCACCATGCGGGCCCACAGCGAGCCGCTGCGCCGCGACCTGCAGGCCCGCCTCGAAGCCCTGTGCCGCGGCCTGGTGGGCGGCCTGGGACTGGAGTCGGAGCTGGCCTGGCTGGACGGCTGCCCGGCCACGGTCAACCATCCGGACATGGCCGCGCTGGCCCGGCGGGCCGTCGACAGGGCCCTGGGGCCCGGGCATTGGTCGGATCCCCGGCCGACCATGGCGGCCGAGGACTTCTCCTTCTTCCTTGAGAAGGCGCCCGGGGCCTATCTCTGGCTGGGGCTCGGGGACGATCGCGGGCCGCTGCACAACCCCCGCTTCGACTTCAACGACCGGGCGATGGCGGGGGGCATCCGCCTGTTCCTGGAAATCCTCGCCGAGTTCGCCGGATCCGGGGCGGCGGCGGCGCCGTCAAGGTAACAGGGGCGTTTCCCCTTCCCATTCCAGTTCGCGGATGCCGGACCGCAGGGCCTGGCGGCGGTTCCATTCCGCGACCTTGGCGAGATCGGCCAGCTTCTCGGAGCCCTTGGAGCCGGCGGCCGCCTTGCGGGCCGCCATGGAGCCTCCGCCGCGGGCCACCTCCGCGGCCTTCGCCAGCAGCCTGTCGCCGGTGAGCGTGTCGGGGTAATCCGGCTCGAGGCCGTGGCCGTGATAGTCCAATCCCTTCGGGCCCGTGAACTTCAGGAAGGTCACCAGGGCGAGGCCGTTGCCGGGCGTGTTGCGGACGACCTGGCCCACGCCCTTGCCGTAGGTCTTCTGCCCCACCATCGGGGCGCCGGTCCCGTCCCGGACGGAGACGAGGAAGATCTCGGAGGCGCTGGCGCTGCCGCCGTCGGCCAGGAGCACGAAGGAGCGTTTCTCGCCCGCGCCTCCTCCGGTGGCCAGGTGGGTGACAGCGGATTGCAGGGGCACGCGGTCCTCCTCGCTGAACTGGCGCTGCTGCTGCCGGATCAGCACCGCGCCGGCCGGCAGGATCTCGTCGCACATGCGCAAGGCGAGGTCCAGCGAGCCGCCGCCGTTGTCCCGCAGGTCGAGGAGGGTGATGGCGAAGCGCCGGGTGGCGTCCAGGGCATTCCGGAATTCGGTGGCGGTGTTGAGGCCGTCCACGGTGGAGGGCATGAAGCCCGTGATGGCGATGTAGCCGATGCCATCCAGGGAGTCGGCGTACACGGAGGGGAAGTCCACCGGCTCCCGCACCATGCGGAACTCCCGTTCGGTCCCGCCGTCCAGCATCCGCAGGACGATGGGCTCGCCCGAGTCGCCGGCGGCGAAGCGCGCGAAGCGATCGAGCGCCGAATCCCCGGTCACGGAGGAGTCGTCGATGGCGAGCACCACCATGCCCTTGGCGATGCCGGCCCGCCCCGCCGGCGCCCCGGCCACCACCCTGCGCACCACCAGGCTGTCGCCGCCCTCCCCGAGGCCGATTTCGATCCCGATGCCGCCCGGCCTGGTGGTGGTGGTGATGCGATCCAGCATCCCGGGCGCCTCGGCGCTGTCATAGTAGTTGGTGAAGCGATCGGTCTTGTGCACCTCGGCGTACAGGGAACCGGTCCGGCCCTCGAGGCCTGAGGTGTCCGGCAGGCCCAGGGGGAACAGGAAATTCACCTGGAGGAGGAAATAGTTCCATTGGAACTCGAGCGCGGGCGTCCAGGTCCCGAAGCGCTGGCGCGTGAGGACGTAGCGCACGATCTCCCCGGTGGAGCCGTCCTTGACGTGCACGGGAGCGAAGGTCTCCGGACCCGCGGGAGGCTTGCCCGCCAGGGACGGATCGCGCAGGGGCTGGTAGAGGGCCACGGTGCGCGCCGCCTGCATGGTGTTGGGATACAGGGTATCCAGGACGATGCTGGTATACTTCCGGGGCGGCAGGGGCACCCCCCCGGAATCGAACAGGCAGCCGGCCAATCCCCCGAGGGCGATCAGGGCGACGAACGGACGGAAACCGGCCGGGAGGGCGGGAAGAGGATAGGGCATACGCGTTCCTAATTATAGGCCTGGATCGGGTCTTTTCCGCTTCTTGAGACGTCCAATCTCAGCATTGGGAGAAGTCGAGAAAGAATTTGCCGAGAGGGGGAGAATAAAGCGATTTTGTCTTGTCACGATTGCAAGGGAAAATCGCCCCAAAAAACTTAAAAAAGGCAAAAAACTAGCGTTTTGGGTTGACAAGAGTCAGGAATTTGTTATCTTTCCCTGGCTACGGGGGATGGTCTGCCCATCGTCGCTGACCCCGAGGAATATACCAAGGAACCCGCACCATGCAGCTGCCCAAGTACAAGAAAAAGAAGCGCATCAAACTGAAGATCTGCCAGGAGCCCGGGTGCGGAAGGGAGTTCTGGGGCCATCCCATCGCAAAATATTGCGAGCTCCACCGCGACATCAAGCAGCGCGCCAAGCACAAGAAGGAATTCGAGAGCGTCGACGTCAAGAACATGGTCTTCAAGCACAACTACACGGAAGTGCTGGACCTGGAATTCTGCTGCTGCCTCGACGGCTGCGAGAACCGCTACATCGTGAAGGTGTTCCCCAAGCAGTTCGTGTATCCGCGCTACTGCCTGGAGCATCGCAACGACTTCCGCCGTGCGAATTTCATCCGCATGCAGAAGAGGAAGTCGCGGTCGTTCGCCGGTGTTCGATAACCGTGTCGATGGGGTTCCAGGCCCGTTTTGGGGGCCGGAGCTTCGTTCCTTCCGCTTGACGGTCCCTTGAAGTCCCTGGCCCGGGCCGGTTGAAGGCCCGGGTCCCTGCGCTCACTCCCGCACGCTGTTCACCAGCCTCCGCATGCCCCCGCGGGCGTCCGTTCGCGCCCCGCCCCGAGCCACGCTCCAGTCACTCCGCAACGTCCCCCAAAACGGGCCCGGAACCCCGCCGGCGCCCTCATCGGACAACAGCCAACGGCTGCATCTGTCCACTGCATGCGGCTGCGCGCGCGTGGGGTGAATATTTCACTAGTTACGGGTCCATGAGGGCGGGGTGGACGGCCCTGGGTGGATCCCACGCGCCGCCCATCACCACCCGCGCTTCTTTCCATCCCCCGCGACTGCCGGGGGCTGTCGCTTTCCCGGCCAGCGGGCCGGCCGCGATGGGGTGGCGCGGGGGTTCGGGGCGAATCGAAGCGCGGGGCGGCGCGGGGAGGAGGGTTGATATCGGCCGGGGGAAAGCGGACGGTCCAGCGATGTGACTGAGGGGTGGATCGGAAGCGTCCCCCTCCCCGCGCCGCCCGGGGACGTCGCAGCGGGGTAGCGC
>CBILQL010000178.1:0-8543 GCA_966238865.1 uncultured bacterium | reverse complement strand
GTCCAGGGCGGGCATGAGCACGGCCCCCAGGGGGCTCATGATCATGAAGTCGAGAACGATGGTGAACTGCAGGAAGGCCAGCATCGCGATCACGAACTTCTGGTAAGGCGTGAACAGGGGCGCGGCCGCCGGCTGCGCGGAGGTGTTGGATTGCATGGAGCTCCTCAGGGTTTCAAGGCTTTCAGGACGAGGTCCAGGGTCATCGACATGATCTTTTCGTCGAGGGCGAACGGGCCGGTGCCCGGCATGCCCTTGCCGTGCTTATGGTACTTGAGCAGCTGGTACAGGGGTGCGAAGGCCACCGACCAGTAGACCTCCACCGGCATCCGCACCAGCTCGCCGCGCGCGATGGCGCCCTTCACGAAGTTGCGCATGGTCTCCATGAACCCCGTGCCGGCGGCCTTGAGGGCCTTGTCGTGCAGGGGGGAGAATTTCACCTGCTCCATGAAATGCGCCTCGTCGGGATGCGCGAGGCAGTATCGGGCGCGGTTGATCCACTGCAGCCGCAGGCCCTCCTTGAAGGGCAGGTCCGGGCGGAAGTCCCGCAGGGTCTCGTCGGACATCCGGCGGAAGGCGTCCTTGTAGAGCTGGAGGATGAGGTCGTCCCGGTCCTTCCAGTAGATATAGTTGGTGTCGGGGGAGACCCGGGCCGCCTTGGCCAGCTTCTGCATGGACAGGCCTTCGAAGCCGTCCCGTACGATCATTGCCATGGCCTTCTCGCGGAGCGCCTGCTCCTTGCGGGGGTCCCGGGTGCGCACGCTTCTATAATAAATGAACGTTCACTTATAGTCAAGAGGGGGGCGTCGGACTCACCGGACGCAGCATATGGGATTTGCCCAGGGCGCGAACGCGCTTCCGGCATGTCCTGGGACTATAAGTTAGGGAAACCGGTCGCGAACTTTTATCTTTTGGCGGGGTTTTGGAACACCTCGCCAAGTGCTGGCCGCGCGTCCCGGCGAAGACGCCGGGAAAGCCGATGACGCGGCCGGTAGAGCCGATGGAAGGAGCGGGTTTTGCAGGTTGCCAAGGAGAAATTCGTCCAGGGACAGCGGTGGTCCAGCGATTCGGAGCCCGAGCTGGGGCTGGGGATCATCCGGGAGATCGGGTTCCGGGAGGTCAAGATCGAGTTCCCGGCAGCCGGGGTGCTGCGGACCTACATGCATCGCAACGCCCCCCTGCGGCGGGTGCGCCTCAAGGCCGGCGACCGGGCCCGCTCCCGCGGGGGCAAGGCCTTCGTGGTGCGCGCCGTGAAGGAGGCGGCGGGCCTCCTCACCTACGTCGGAGACGGGGAGGCCCTGCCGGAGCAGGATCTGCTGGACCAGATGGCCTTCTCCGATCCGGACAAGCGCCTCCTGGCCGGGCAGGTGGGCAAGCCCCGGGAGTTCTCCCTGCGCTACCGCACCCACCGCTACCGCCGGGAGATGCTGGGGTCGCGGGTGCGTGGGCTCATCGGCTCCCGGGTGGAGCTGCTGGATCACCAGATCTCCATCGCCCACGAGGTGGCCTCGCGCCATGAGGCCAAGGTGCTGCTGGCCGACGAGGTGGGCCTGGGCAAGACCATCGAGGCCGGCCTCATCTTCCACCGCCTGCACGTGACCGGCCAGATTACGCGCGTGCTCGTCGTCGCCCCCTCCCAGCTCGTGCACCAGTGGATGGTGGAGTTCTACCGCCGCTTCAACCACATGTTCACGGTGGTGGACGAGGATCTGTGCCGCTCCGAGGAGAAGGGCGACGCCAAGGTGAACCCCTTCCTCAACCGCCAGACAATGATCTGCGCGACGGATTTCCTGGCCGCCTCCGAGCGCCGCGTGCGCCAGGCCGCCGAGGCCGGCATCGACCTGCTCATCGTGGACGAGGCCCATCACCTCGCCTGGTCGCCAACCGTCAAGTCGCCGGAATACGCGGCCGTGGAGACCCTGGCCAAGGCCAGCCGCCGGGTGCTGCTGCTCACCGCCACCCCCGTGCAGCTCGGCCAGAGCGGCCATTTCGGCCGCCTGCGCCTGCTCGACCCCGGGCGCTTCACCGATCTCTCCGCCTACCTGGCCGAGGCCGCCCGCTACCAGGACCTGGCCGCCTCCGTGGACCGCATCCTCTCGAGCGAGACGCCCGTGCCCGGCGCCGCGGAGGCACTGGCGGCGGCCTTCCCCGGCGACGCGGCCCTGAAGGGCAAGCTCGACGCCTATGCCCAGGGCGCGCCGGGGGCGCGCTCCGCCCTCATCGACGACCTGGTGGACCGGCACGGCACGGGCCGCCTCATGTTCCGCAACCGCCGCTCGGCGCTGGGCGGCTTCCCCAAGCGGGTGGTTCATGCCGAGCCCCTGCCCAACGTGCCCGAGCATCGGGAGTGGGCCCGGGCGGTGACGCAGGGCGCGGCGCCGTTCCGTAACGAGGCCGAACTGGTCCGCTTCCTCAACGGCCCCGCGGCCTACTCGTCCGGCGACCTGCGCGGCATCGAGGGTGACGCGGCCGAGTTCCTCAAGCGCGCCTGGCGCAGGGACCCGCGCCTGGACTGGCTGGTGGCCAAGCTCAAGGCGTTGGAGGGGGAGAAGGTGCTGCTCATCTGCTCCCACAAGAGCGTCGTCTTCGCCCTGCAGGAGATCCTGCCCACCCTGACGACGGCCACCTTCGCGGCCTTCCACGAAAACCTCACCATGGCGACGCGCGACAAGAACGCCGCCTACTTCGCCCAGCCCGACGGGGCGCGCATGCTCATCTGCTCCGAGATCGGCAGCGAGGGGCGCAACTTCCAGTTCGCCCATCACCTGGTGCTCTTCGACCTGCCATTGGATCCGAGCGTGCTGGAACAGCGCATCGGCCGCCTGGACCGCATCGGGCAGAAGAGCGACATCCACATCCACGTGCCCTACGTGGAGGGCACCGCCCACGAGGTGCTGTTCCGCTGGTACGAGGAGGGCATGGACGCCTTCCGCAACCCGGTGCTGGGTTCGGACTATTTCCACGAGGAGCAGATCGGCGAGGTGATGGAGGCCTGCCGCCTGGCGGTGGAGGCGGAGATAACCAGTAACGTGACCGATACCTTGCCGGCGCCGGGAACGCGCCCTGCAGCGGACGCAGGCGCCCATCCTTCCCAAGCCTCCCTGGAAACCGCCGTGGAGGCGCTGGTGGTGCGCACCCGCGCCCTGGCGGCCCGCGTGCGCGAGACCCTGGAGAAGGGGCGCGACCGCCTGCTGGAATTGAACTCCAACCGGCCCGAGCTGGCCCGGAGCCTCATCGCCGAGATCCGCGCCGAGGACGAGGACGCCGAGTTGGAGAACTACCTCGAGGAGGTGTTCGATCACTTCGGCGTGGACAGCGAGAACACCGAGCCGAAGCGCGGCTATTTCCTGTTCCCGGGCGATCGCATGGAGGTGGATTCCTTCCCGTTCCTGCCGCCGACGGGGCTGGCGGCCACCTACGACCGGGGCGAGGCACTGGCCCGCGAGGACCTGGCCTTCCTCACGCCCGACCATCCCCTGGTGCGCGGCGCCGTGGACCTGATCCTGGGATCCACCGAGGGCACGGTGGGCTTCGTGGAATGGCGCGATGCCCCGCGCATGGGGGAGGGCCTTTCCCGCGGCTTCGCCCTCGACGTCGTCTTCGTGCTGGAGGCGGCGGCCCCGGGCCATCTCCACTTGGACCGCTTCCTGGCACCGACGCCGATCCGCGTGCTGGTGGACGCTTCGGGCGACGACATCTCGGGCCACCTGCCGCGCCTCGACGTCGCGGACCTGGAGCAGGCCCCGACGGGGCTGCTGGAGGATCATCACGTCCAGTTCGAGCGCCTGGTGCCGAAGATGCTGGAGGCCGCGGCGCGACAGGCGTCCTTGCGTGAGAGCGGCGTCAAGAAGGAGGCCCACAGGGAGGCGGAGAAGCGGCTGGGCGCAGAGCGGGATCGACTGCGCGACCTCATGGCGGTGAACCCGTCGGTTACGGGCGCCGACGTGGAGGCACATCGCGGCGGCGGAGCTGCGGGTGGACGCGGTGCGGCTGGTGATATTGGGGCGGATGCCGGGGGCATGATTCGACGGATTTTCTTGATTTGAGACCAGGAGAAACCAAGATGGATTTGGAAATCGAATTCGATCCTAGAAAAGGGGGGATATCCCGCCGGGGAAGATATGTATTATCTCTGTACGAAGTGAAATACCAAAATTCCTTCGGTCTCCGAAATTTATCATCCTTGTAAATGCGGCAACATCGCATTGGACGGACTGTATGGCAGGCTACGCGTCGACGAAAAAGCCTGCTTGAAAATTTTCCGTATGCATAGTGATTAATGTGCCAGCGTTCACGATACTCTTGCTTGTCTTGTTCAACAATGCTTTGCCTGATGCGAGCCATACTTACATACAAGGCGGGATAGACGTTATTGCCGCCTCAGATGAAAGCAAACCGGTCTTGGGAGGGGAGCTTTCTCTTTGGCGTTTGAAAAACTTTTCAGACTTTCTGGATGGGACCTTGGAAGGCGAAGGGATATCTTTCGGATTCGAAAATAAAAGCAGAGACGCATTGATATCCATGCTGTACAGCCGAGTTGGCTATGCATACAATGAAGAGCCTGATTTTTTGCCAATGCCCATCCTTTGCGTAATAGGTGGAGGATCGATCGGACCCATCTTGAAACTGGAGAATGGGAGTGGAATTTCAAACGCAGGAATGAACCTGAGTTGGTGGAATTACTTCGGAATACCTGGCGGGATTTCCCTGGAGCTTAAAACGTTCTGGTATGAAAAGCCAATTTTCAACCTTTCCTTTTTCTACCGCGTGGGAATGCCCACATCCTGGTGGATTTTCCCGATTAATTAGCCTGCCCGTGGCCGCCCCGTGCCGGCCCCGAAGAAGCCCGCCTTCAGGCCTTCCGCGTGAGGGCGGGCATCCAGGGGGCGCGGGCTTTCCCTGTCCTGTCGCTTCTGATCGTGCGGACCGGCGCGGCCCCGAGCACGCGGCTCAATACCCTAGGATGAGGGGGGGATGGACGTGACGTCCCTGGCTGTCCACTGCGGGGATTCCGAAGGCTTCCCGGCCGCCCCCGCCTTGCAAGGGGGACAGGAGCAGCGCGGCGATCGTCAGGGTGGACAGGGCGACCCAGATGTAGACGGTCTTGGGTCGGGCCAGGCCGCTCTCCAGCACTGTGCGTATGTTCGCGAGCCGCTCCACCAGGGACGCGGATCCAGCCTCGCGGAATCCAGTCGACGTGGCTCGCGGCAGGCGCTGCCGGAGATCGTGCAGCAGGCCCGGCCGGATGTTCGCCTCGTACCGCCCTTGTTCCCCCCTCAGGCGCGCCAGCCGGCGCGAGAGCTCCGCGTCCAGCAGGGACCGGAGGCGGATCCACAGCCTCCGCCCGGGCGGGAGCGCCCGCGCCAGGTAGAGCAGCAGTTCCAAATCCGTATTCTCGCTACCGGGCAAGGCGGCCTCCTTTCCAATTCCCCAGGCGCCTCAGCAGGTTGAGCGCCTTGACCGATCGGTAGCGCACCTGCGGCACGGATAGGCCCAGGGTGGACCCGATCTCCTCCCAGGCGTGCCCCTCGCCGTATTTACGGCGGAGGATGGCCTGGTCGGTCGCGTCCAGGACGCGGATCAATCGCGCGCAATCCAGCGCCGGGGCGGGTCCCGCGTCTTCCGGGGCCGCCAGGCTATGCTCGGTCCATTCCACTTCGCGCTCCTGCTTGCGTACGCGCAGCCGATCCAGGGCCAGGTTCTTCGCCACGCGATGCAGCCAGTATCCCAGCTCGGCCGACGGGATGCCGGGCTTCTCCGTCAGGAATGGGCCTATCTTGTAGGCGAAGACGTCCAGGACCAGGTCCTCGGCCTCTTCCCTGTTCCCGAGGATCCCGATCCCGATGCGGTAGACAAGGAAGCCGAAGCGCTTGAACTCCTCCTCGATGCGCCGAGGCTCCCCGCCGCGCGACCGGCGGGCGCCTTCAGTATCCCTCCCGAAGTCCATGCCGCAAAGGTAACACGGATGCGGACGGCGCGCGCAGGAAAATCCCGGTGCGCGCCGGCGGGAAAAAGATTCGCAGTCGGGGCCGGCTGGATCGTTTCTTGTCCGGGAGGCGCCACCGCCCGGATATCCGGGCGGATCCCTCGAGGCGCCGGCATCGGACCGGGCATGTTCCCGGGAAAGGGGAAGATCATGCGCTACCGTATCATGGCTGTTGCGTACATCCTGCTTATGGGAACCGGAAGCCCGTCCGAAGGGGGCGGGCGGGGCAGTGACGGCGCGCCGGAGGGAGGTGGACCGCAGGCGCTGGGAAAATTCATCGGCTCCTGGCGGGGTGAGGTCGAGGTCCATCCGGCGGGAGGGAGGGAATCGACCTACGTCGCCGGCAACACCTTCTCGTGGGTCCTGGGCGGACGCTTCGCCCGGGATGAAGGCGGCGACATCTCCGATGCGTCCTCCAACATGGGCATGTGGACCTACGATCCGGCCGTGCAGGCCTACCGCTCCTGGTACTTCCTTGCGCCGGGAGGCGAGGTCGTGGCCTTCACCTACCGCTGGGTGGAACGGGATCAGGCCTTCCGGGGGCGCGCCGACCTGGGCGGAGGGATGGTCATGGAGGCCGAGGACCGCTTCCAGGGCAAGGACGCCTACGAATGGAGGCTGGTCCTCAAGGACAAGGACGGCAAGGCGCTCAACCGGATGACGGGGCGGATGAAGCGCGTTCGCTGAATCTATGGATTCCGCCCGCCGCCGGCGAGATGCCGGGCGAACCAGCGCGCGGCCAGCTCCGACACCGTCTCCAGCGCCCCGGGCTCCTCGAAGAGATGCGTGGCCCCCGGCACGGTAACCAGTGATTTCACCGCGTTGAGCTCGCGGTAGGCCATCCGGTTCAGATCCAGGACGATTCTGTCGGCGCCGCCGACGATGAGCAACGTGGGGGCCTTGACCTCGGCTAGGGCGTCGCCGGCCAGGTCGGGACGCCCGCCCCGGGAGACCACGGCCGCGATGCGGTCGGGAAGCGCGGCGGCGGCTATGAGGGCCGCGGCCGCTCCCGTGCTGGCCCCGAAGAGGCCCGCCTTCAGGCCTTCCGTTGGCGGGCGGGAGAGCATCCAGCGGGTGGCATCTTCCAGCCGCGCGGCCAGGAGGGGGATGTCGAAGCGGTATTCGGCGGTGGCGGCGTCCCGGCGCTCCTCGGAAAGCGTCAGGAGGTCGAGGAGCAGGGTGGCGAACCCGGCGTCCTGCAGGGCCGCGGCCACCTTGCGGTTGCGGGGGCTCTTGCGGCCGCTGCCGCTGCCGTGGGCGAAGAGGACCAGGCCCGAGGCCGCCGGCGGCACGACGAGGTCGCCCGTCAAGGTCTCCCCGCCCGCGGCCAGCTCCACGGTCTCCTGGTGGATGGATGCGGTCCCGGCCATCGTCCGCCCCTAGCTTTCCGCCTCCGCGAGGCCGGCCTTCACCTCGCTGTCGCTCACCTGGTGGAAGTCCGCGTACCAGCGGCCCACGGCCTGGAAGTCCTCGGGCACCATCAGGGCCACGATATCGTCGGCCTCGCGGGCCACGGCCTGGTAGCCCTCGCGCGACGCCACCGGCACGGCGGCGATGATGCGCTTGGGACGGGCCTGGCGCAAGGCGCGGATGCCGGCCCGCAGGGACGCCCCGGTGGCCAGTCCGTCGTCGACCAGGATAACGGTGCGGCCCTCCACGCTGGGCCGCGGCCGGCCCTCGCGGTACACGCGCTCGCGGCTCTGCAGCTCTTCGGTCTCGCGGCGGGTCTCCGCCTCGATCTCCTCCTCGGTGAGGTCGCTGTTGTCGATGAGCTCCTGGTTCAGCACCCGCAGACCGCCGGACGCCAGCGCCCCGAGGGCCAGCTCCTCCTGCCCGGGGAAGCCGAGCTTGCGCACCATGAACACGTCGATGGGGGCGTGCAGTTCCCTGGCCACCTGGGCGGCCACGGGGACGCCTCCCCGGGGAAGCCCCAGGACGAGCAGGCCTTGCCCCTCTCCGCGGGCGGCAAGAGGCTTCATCCGCTGGGCCAGCATCCGGCCCGCTTCCGATCGGTTCCTGAATCCGGTAGGGATATGGTGGCTGCGCCTGGCCATGCGAACCCGCTGGACGGAGGATTCCGGGCGGACCGGATCCCCTTCTCCATAAAAAACTTATTGGCCGCGGCCCATGCCAGCCGGCCGGCCGCACGGGATGCCGGCCGGGAGGCTTCCATGGCGGCGGCAGGCGTCGGCCCGTCCGGCACCGCGCCGCACGCGCTTTGTCAGGCGGCGGCCTGGCGGGTGGTCAGGCTGGACAGGACGTCCTTGCCCGCGGCGAGCTGGCTGTCGTTGCCCACCAGGAGCAGCCTGTCCCCGGCCAGGAGGATCTCGTCGGCCTCGGGGTTCACGATTTCCTGGCCTTCCCGCTCGATGCCGATCAGCAGGGCGCCGGTGCGGGTCTTGAGCTCCAGCTCGCGCAGGCTGCGCCCCGCGCCGGGCATGCCGGCGTCGAGCAGGAAGCTCTCCAGCTTCGCCTCGCGCAGGAAGCGCGAGGCCTGGATGGGTTCCTCGGCGGCGGCGGCGGCCGGCGGCGCGAAGGTCTCGGCGAGCGCCGACTTGCC
>CBILQL010000177.1:0-8548 GCA_966238865.1 uncultured bacterium | reverse complement strand
GTACCCCCGGGGAATTACCTATATTCTGCCCATGGCCATCGACAACATAGCCTCGGTGATACTGGAAAAGCTGCGGGGAATCGCCCAGACGGACACCATCATCGGCAAGCCGATCACGGTGGACAACACCACCTTGGTGCCGGTCTCCAAGGTCAGCGTCGGGTTCGGTCTGGGCGCCACGGCGGCCGGAAAAGCGGATGTCACGGGATCGGGCGGCGGGGTGAGCGTGGAGCCTATCGCCTTCATCGTGGTATCTGACGGAAATGCGAAGATCATGAGCCTTACGAGGGAGAAGGACGTGTTCGGGAAGGCCATTGATATGGTTCCTGAGATCGTGTCTTTGTTGAAGAAGGACAAGGGGTAGATCTCTTGGGGATGCGCGGCGGGGCCGTTTCGGGTCTGGCGCTGCGCTCTCTACGCTTGAGGCTGCTGCGGGGTCTCTGAGCGAAACTGGTTGCAGCGGGATGTCCTCCGCGCTCACTGCCGCACGCTAATCACCAACATCCGTCGGCCTCTGCGGGCGTCCGTTCGCGCCCCGGTTCCGCTCGCGCTCCGGTCGCTCCGCGATTGCCCCGAAACGGCCCCGCCGCGCATCCCCAGGCGGCCCACCCCCTGGCCACCTTCATCAAGGCCAAGGTTTCGGGCCAAAAAACGGCGTTGCCGGATACGGCATCGCTGCGGTGGCCATGATCCCGGCCCCCCGATCGATGGACGGCGGCTTCGGGGCTATACGGGAATGGGAATCCGGGAATGGGAATCGTGGGGCGGCGGGCGGCGGTGATGCCACGGCGGAGCCGGCAACCAGTCACCGCTAGAGCGAGGACGCCATTTCCTGGAAGCGCTTGTCGAGGATGGACTTCACCAGGCCGGCGTCGGCCTTGCATTCGGTGATGGGGTTGCGGTAGCGGGCGTCGACGCCTTGGAGCTCGGCCTTGTGGTAGCGGGTCTTGAACTCCGAGAACTTGAGGCCGTGGGCGGTGGAGACGACGACGATGCGGTCGTCCTTGGACACTGTCTTCTCGTCGACCATCTGGAGCAGGGCGCCGATGGCGACGCCGGTGTGGGGGTCGCAGTAGAGGCCGGTGCGGTCGGCGAGGTGGGCGGCGTTGGCGAGCTGCTCCTCGGTGACCGAGTAGACCAGGCCGGCATACTTCTTGAGGACGCGGACGGCGCGGTCGTAGCTGACGGGGTTGCCGATCTGGATGGCGGAGGCCTCGGTCTTGCGGGCGGCGATGGGGGCGAAGCGGGTGAAGCCCGACTGGAAGGCCAGGTACAGGGGGTTGGCGTGGGCGGCCTGGGCCACCACGATGCGGGGCCGCTTGGCGATGAGGCCGAGCTCAAGCATCATGTCGAAGCCGCGCCCCAGGGCGGACACGTTGCCCAGGTTGCCGCCGGGGATGATGATCACGTCCGGGACCTCCCAGCCGAATTGCTGGCAGATCTCGATGCTGATGGTCTTCTGCCCCTCGATGCGGAGGGAGTTCATGGAGTTGGCGAGGTACAGGGACTTGTCCTGCGTGACCTCCTGCACGATTTTCATGCAGCCGTCGAAGTCGGTGTCCAGGGAGAGGACGATGGAGCCGTTGGAGATGGGCTGGATGAGCTGCGCGACGCTGATCTTGTCGCCGGGCAGGAACACCACGGAGGGGATGCCGGCCGCGGCGCAATAGGCCGCCAGGGCCGCGGAGGTGTCGCCGGTGGAGGCGCAGGCCACGGCCTTGATGGGCACGCCGAGCCTGCGCATGCGGTTCACCTGGGAGACCAGTACGGTCATTCCCAGGTCCTTGAAGCTGCCGGTGTGGCTGTTGCCGCAGAGCTTGACCCAGAGGTCCGACAGGCCGAGGTGTTCGCCCAGGCGCTTGGCGTAGAAGAGGTTGGTCCACCCCTCGTTCAGGGAGACGATGTCCTCGTCGGCGATGGCGGGAAGCACCCATTCCTTCTTGCCCCAGATCCCGGAGGCGAAAGGCCAGCGATGGGTGCCGCAACGGGATTCGAACAGGGTCCGCCATTCCGCCGCCGTGCGGGTGCGCAGGGCGTCGAGATCGTGATCGACCTCGAGGAGCCCGCCTTCGCTGTCGCGGTAGACGACCTCGTCGAGGGAAAAGGTGTTCCCGGTATTGAATCCCTTGAAACGTGCGCTGTATGACTTGGACATAGGCTTTGCCAAGCGACGTAATTTAGGAAATATTTTTATATTGGCTGCGGTTCATATGCGATCCCCTGCCAATTCCCAGACCCATCAGCCTCTTCCCGTGTCCCCGGCCGCCATGTCCGGCTTTTCCGCCGCGGAAAGCACGTCCGCCCCGGACGGCACGTCCGCCGCGGACGGCATGCCCCACAGCGCCCCGGGAGGCGGGACGCCCCGCAAAAATCGGCGCCGCCGCGTCCAGGCCGTAGGCACGCTGGGGGCGCTGCTCCTGGCCGCGTGCCTCTCGGACGGCCCGAACAGGGTCGGCGGAAGCTACCTGGAAAGCCATGACATCCTGCTGGAAACGCCGGTATACAAGGTGACGCTGGCTAATTTTCCGGTGGATTCCTTCTGGATCGAGGATCTGAACCTGGTCCGGCAGGGAGACACCGCCATGCTCCTCGGGGTAGAGGACGGTTTCACCTCCCGGATGCGCCTCGTTTACAATCTCCCGGACTCGGCCCTCATCGACAGCCTGGAGGCCGACAGCTCCCTGCGGCTATCCCTCGGCTTCTACCGTTTCCCGAACTATTCCGTCGCCCGCCCGGCGCTGGAAGCCACCTTGAAAGATGCCACCCAGTTGAAGGTGCTGGTGGAAAGCTGGGTCGTCAAGGACAACGGATTGGAGGACAAGGTCCGGGCCGAATCCCTGTTCGTGCGGAACCACCGCTTCCTGATGCGCCAGGACACGGCCACTTTGATTCCGGGAACCCCCGTCCTCGACACCATCACCCTCAAGCTGGACGAGGTGTACAAGTCCGGCGTGCCGGACAGCCTCCAGGCCGGAATCCTCTCCCGGCTGCGGGACACCCTGCGCACCGATAGGACCGCCAAATGGCATGTCCAGATGCAGCTCACCCCCCTTCCGGACACCTCGGATCCAGGCTCCCAGGTCATGCTCCGCCTGGGCGGCGGCCTGTCCGACAACAACCCCTTCGCGCCTTGGCTGCTCTTCGGCAGGCAAGCTGCGAGCAGCTTGGATGCGGCGAAGGGGACGCAGCGGATCTACCCCATGATGGTTCCGAAGCTCAATGCCAACTACGCGGTTGCAGGCGTCAATTACCGGGTGACCTATGACGGCGACCCGAACGCCATTCTGGTCGGCAAGAACCAGGGCATGCACCTGCGCCTCAACCGGGCCGCCTTCCTGGACAGCCTGAAAAATGCCCTCCAGGCGCAAGGCATCGCCTTCAAGAGCGACTCCACCGGGGAGTTCGACCTGAGCTATTTCGTGCCCTTCGCCCATATCCGACTGCCCATCGACACCTCCTGGGCGGAGCAGGACGTCAGCCTGCGTCTCCGCCTCACCACCGACTTCGACTCCCTGCTTCCCATCCCGCCCGATCCGAAGGCAAAGAGCCACGCGGTGATTCCCTTCGAGACGGACACCGCCCTCGTGGTCCTCACCGATGACATCCGGCGGGTGGATACCCTGCGAGTGGGCTTCGACGCCCCTCCCCAGGATCCGCTCCTGCGCCGCATCATCATCCGCTCCTCCCGGTATCCGAATGTCGTGGATACGGTCTTTTTCCATGTCGGGGAGACACGGCCCATCATCCCGACGGTTTCGACCAGCACCGACAGGCTCGTCCTCACCGTGACCGCGGACAGCGCCGCCGCCCAGGTGGACATGCACCTCAACACGAAAACCCAGGATGAGGAAAACGGCTTCCGGGATCCGGAAACCGGCAAGCCCATCACCGAACTGAACCGGCTCATCCCGGGCTTTTTCCGGATCGGAACCGACTCCGTGGCGCTGCGCGCCACCCGGAGCTTCCAGCGCCTCCTCAACCGGGCCCGTCTGGGAGAGGAGATCGAGTCCGACATGTTCCTGCAGCCGCTCCAGCTTCCGGCCTATGATCCGGCGACCAACGCCCGTGTCCCCTACCCCGTGGTGGGCGCGGTGCGGCCCGCCCAGGATTCCGCCGGCCTCGGCATCGGAGTCACGATTTACCTCTATCCCTTGAAGGATCGCTGATGGTCCTCCCCGCCTTTTACCGTTCCCGCCGGCTGCTGTTCCCGGCCTCTCTCGCCGTCTTGCTGGGCGCCGTCGAGAGCCGGGCGGAGTCGTCCCCCCTGAGCATCCATGCCGCCGGTTTCGGCATCGAGCAGACGTCGAACGCCAGCCGGGAGAAGGCCATGGGGGAAGCCGGCATGGCTTCGATCACCAAGCAGGGGCCCTCCATCGCCAATCCCTCCAAGACGGCTTTCCACGAGAAGACGTCCTTCACCGCCACCGCCGACGGGGACATCGACTATCTGCAGGACGATGAAACGTCCAACCGGACCGCCACCTTCCTCATCCCGAACATCAGCCTCAACTTCAGCATGCGGAAGTACGGCCACCTGGCGTTCTATTACCGCCAGCGCTTCCACCGCAACTTCAGCTTCACGCCCATGGATCCCTTGCGGGATGATGCCGTGCAAACCTTCTCCGCCGAAGGCGGGCTGTACGAGGCGGCCGTCACGTATGCCCTGGCCCCGATTCCCTCCTTGGCGGTGGGGGTGGGTTTGCACTATTTCATGAGCCGTGAACGGTGGATTGAGAAGGCCGAGTTCACCGGCGACCCGGAGAGCGGCGACCTGTTCAATGGCGAGAATATGGATGGGGACACCGTGTCCGGCCGCAGCCAGGGCTGGCTGCCGTCCCTGTCCCTGACCTACCGTCGATCGAAATACAGCCTGGCCCTGACCGGCTCCCTGGGTGCCACTTTGGAACAAGAAATCACACGCTCCATTACAAACCTTGTTTCCGACCAGGAAACGCAAGCTGACAAGGAGCTGCCCTGGACTCTATCCGCCGGGGCCGCCTACAAACCGACCCAGAACCAGACCTGGGTAGCCGATTTCTATTGGGAAGCTTGGGAAGAGGAAGCCTCCGGATTGCTCAACCCCTCCCTCCGCGCCGGCCTGGGATACGAGTTCATGGGACGGGGAGGTCCGTATGAGCCCTATCTTCGTAAGCTGGCCTATCGAGGCGGCTTGGGATATGAACGGATGTACCTGGAGGAGACTAATCTGTACTTTCTGACTCTGGGGAGCGGCCTACCCCTGGGAAGACGGGGCTCCTGGCTCGATTTGGCAATAAAATATGGACACCGCAGCGCGGCAAAAAATAATTTATGGTCTGAAGATTACGTAAAACTCTCGGTTTCTCTGACCGGGGTGGGTAACTGGGGACAGCCGGTTCGCAAACGAAGATGAGCCGTCCCCGAACGGAGGAAGACCATGAGCAGTAGGCTGGACAAGAACTCGAAACTCTCCTCCTCTGGGAAAGCCAAAGAGTCCTCCTCGTCGGGCAAAGCGAAGGCCTCTTCCACGGCCGGGTCCAAGTCCACTGGCAAGTCCAGCAAATCCACCTCCGCGCGGGCCGCCTCCAAGTCCGGAGAACCCGAATCCAAAGCCAAGCCTGCCGCGCGCGCCTCCGCGGAATCCGCGACCGCCAAGACCGGTGCCGCCCGCAAATCGGGCACGCGGGCTGTAGCCGCCAAGGCCCCACCCAAGGGCGCCAAAGGCGCATCCGTGACGGCCTCCCGCGGCGGCGCGGATCTGCAGACGGCCGCCGCCGAAGGTCTCGGGCTGGAAGAATTCTCCATCGCCCTCATCAAGCCCGGTGAGACCAAGGAGCGCATCTGGCGCACCAAGAGTTTCCATCAAATGGAGGTTCAGCGGGAGTTCGGCTTCCCGGACGTGGCCCCGGAGCTGCCCGGCCAATACCATGAGGACAAGCTGGTGCTCATGCCCAAGGATCCCGAGTACATGTTCTGCTACTGGGAGCTGACGACGGGGCTCATCGACGAGAAGGCCAAGGAGAAGGTGCCCGACGGCAATTACCGGGAAACCCTCAAGATCAATTGGGAAAGCCGCTCCCTCTTCGAACCGAATTTCACTTTCATACCTGTGTTTTTCTGGGCCCGGAAATGGTACTTCGGCGTGCCCCAGGTGGGGCAGCGCTACCAGGTGGAGCTGGGCTGGCTCAGCGACACGGGGCATTTCATCTCCATCATCCGCTCCAACCTGAGCGAGCTTCCCGAGAGCTGGGCCCAGACCCAGAAGCGCCTCACCGAGCAGGGGGACGTGCTCGCGTACTCCGCCCGCAACAGCAAGATCATCGGCAGCTCCGAACATCTCGCGGTGGAGGACACCCGGGCGTTCGTCCCGGAATGGAACCTGAGCTCGGAAAGCTTCAGCTCCTCGTCCTGGTCGCGCGGGCAGGGAGAGCCCGCCAAGGAGGCCGCGGCCACCAAGGAAGCGCCTGTGACGGCGTCAAAGCCCGCGAAGCCGGCCAAGCGGCCCACGGCGCCCAAGGCGCGCCTGGAGGTCTCCGGCAAGGTTCTGCCCGGCACCAAGGTGTCCGTGGGAGGCAAGGCGGTTCCCATCGACGGACAGGGCTACTTCAAGACCGACTTCCCCTACGATCTGGACGTCCTCAAGCTGGACCTCACCGATAAATCCGGCTCCAGCCGCTCCTTCGCCTACGACCTGAAGGAATTGGTCCTGACCTGATGGGGTATTTGAACTTCGTCCTGCACGCCCACCTGCCTTTCGTCCGCCATCCCGAGCATGCCCGCTTCCTCGAAGAGGACTGGCTGTTCGAGGCCATGACCGAAACCTACATCCCGCTCATCCGCATGTTCGAATCCCTCAAGGCCGAGGGGCTCGATTTCAAGATCACCATGAGCCTCACGCCGCCCCTGTGCGAGATGCTCGCGGACGAGCTGCTGCAGAGCCGGTATTACAACCACCTCAACCGCCTGCGCGAGCTGTCCGAGAAGGAGTGCACCCGCACCAAGGACGATCCGAACTTCTGCTACACGGCGGCCATGTACCGCAACCTCTTCGAGGATTCGAGCCGCACCTTCGAGAAGTACCACCGCAACCTGCTCAACGGCTTCCGCCGCTTCCAGAAGAGCGGGAACCTCGAGATCATCACCTGCGGGGCCACCCACGGCTTCCTGCCAAACCTGCGCTATTCCCCGCGCGCCGTGGACGCCCAGCTGGAAGTCGCCGTGCGCAACTACCAGAAGCATTTCGGCCAGGACCCCTGGGGCATCTGGCTGGGAGAATGCGGCTACTTCAAGGGCCTCGACAAGCACATCCGGAACGCCGGGCTGCGCTACTTCTTCACCGACACCCACGGCATCCTCCAAGGCGATCCGCCCTCGCCCAAGGGCAACTACGCCCCCATCGAGACCCCCAACGGCGTCTTCTGCGTCGCCCGCGATCAGGAGAGCTCCAAGGCGGTCTGGTCCGCCGAGGAGGGCTACCCGGGCGACTTCCGCTACCGCGAGTTCTACCGCGACATCGGCTTCGACCTGGACATGAGCTACATCGGCCCCTACATCCATCCCATGGGGCTGCGCATCAACACCGGCATCAAATACTTCCGCATCACCGGCAGGGGCGGCCACAAGGAGCCCTACGTGGAATCCTGGGCCCGCGACGCGGCCCGGGATCACGCCGCCAATTTCCTCTTCAACCGCGACCGCCAGGTGGAATGGCTCGCCCCCAAGATGGACACCCCGCCCTGCATCGTCTGCCCCTACGACGCCGAGCTGTTCGGCCACTGGTGGTTCGAGGGCCCCATCTGGCTGGAGAACGTGATGCGCAAGGCCCTGGCCGAGCCCCACGGCGTGAAGCTGTCCACCCCCCGCGACTACCTGATGACCCATCACGGGGTCCCGAAGAGCGACCCCGCCTTCTCCTCCTGGGGAGCGGGCGGCTATTCGGAGGTGTGGCTGAACGGCGGCAACGACTGGATCTATCCCCACCTGCACAAGGCCGGCGACCTGATGCACGAGGTGGCCCGCCTCCCCGAGAACGGCGACCTGGATCGCCGGGCGCGCAACCAGATGGCCCGCGAGCTGCTGCTGGCCCAGAGCTCGGACTGGGCCTTCATCATCAAGACCGGCACCATGGTGGACTACGCCGTGAAGCGCACCAAGGTGCACGTCCACAACTGCCTGGAGCTGTACCGGCAGATCCGCAGCCATTCCATCTACGAGCCCTTCCTGCACAACCTGGAAGCCACCAACAACCTCTTCCAGGAGATCGATTACAAGACGTACGCATAGCGTGCGTCCACCTTTGCGTGAGCATAGGTCCGGCTACGCATAGCGCATACCCCGCCCATGCTCGGGCATGGGTCCATTGCTCCAACATAGGCGGCGCTTACCTTCAAGGACAGGCGGAAGACCCCGTCTCAAATCGTTTTTTCCGCACGTCATTTTTCGGTCATTAACCTGTGATCTTTTCCCAATTTGTTACAAATCCATGGGAATCCGGGAATCAAACCTGACAGGAATCCCCAACCGGGCCCGTCGCCTCGGGAGTATTATAGGGCCTGAAGGGATATTGGAG
>CBILQL010000176.1:0-8577 GCA_966238865.1 uncultured bacterium | reverse complement strand
TAGCGGGCGTAGTTGACGAAGGTGATCACGCCGCGCTCGTAGTCGACCACGAAGTCCTTGCCCGAGCCTTCGGACAGCACCGATCCGTCGGCCAGGGTCACCTGGATGCTGCCCTGGGCCAGGTTCTGGTACGAGGGGTTCACGGTGCGGAGATCCAGGGTCGGCGTCCCGGCCGCCGGGATGCCGCCGGGGAAGGCGAAGGCGGCCACGTCGGCGATGGTCCCGCCCTTGGCGGCGGCGATGTTCTGGGAGGAGCCCAGCACGGCGTCGGAAAGCGAGATGTCGTTGGCCTTCACCTTGGTGGGATCGAAGAAGAAGACGCCGGTGTTCTTGTTCAGGTTGTAGCCGGTCGAGTGCAGCGCGTTCACCTGCTCGACGACGGCGCCGGCGATGCGGTTGAGGTCCTCCATGTAGGCGCTCAGCATGTTGGAGCGGGAGTCCATGATGCCCTTGAGCTCGCCCCCGCGCGGCACGAATTCCTTCCGCGACCCCGCGATGCGGATCTTCAGCTCGGAGGACAGGGTCCCGTCCGAGAGGGTCTTGTCCACCCCGTAGGTCTCGAGCTTCAGCGCCTCGGAGGGGCCCACCAGCAGGTTGCCGCCGGAGGTGATGATGACGCGGCCCTGGGCGTCCTCGATGGTCTGCACGTCGATGAGCTGGGACAGCTTGCGCACGATCTGGTCGCGCTGGTCGCGGGTGTCGTTGGCCTTCTCCTTGGGATCGGCCTCGACGCCGGCGATGCGCTCGTTCAGGGCGTAGATCTGGCCGGTGAGGTCGTTCACCAGCTTGACCTTCTGCTGGAGGGGGTTGTTCATCGAGAGGCCGTATTCCTCGATCTGCTGGTACACGGCCCGGAAGACGTCTATCATGGTCACGGCCGCGGACTTCACGGCTTCGCGGGCGGAGAGGTCGGCGGGATTGTTGGCCAGGTCCTGCCAGGAGCTCCAGAACTTGTCCATCTGGGCGGCCAGGCCGTCGTCGCTGGGCTCCTTGAGGATGTTCTCGATGCGGATCATGGCCTTGTCCATCTCCGTGTAGTAGCCCAGCTCGCCCAGCTGCTCCCAGGTCTGGCGGTCCAGGAACTCGTTGCGCACGCGGGTGATGGAGGTGACCTCGACGCCCACGCCCACCTGGCCGTAGACCTCGTGGTAGATGGAGTCGGCGTTGAGGTCCACGCGCTTGCGGGAATAGCCCTCGGTGTTGGCGTTGGAGATGTTCTGGCCGGCCACGTCGATGGCGACCTGGGAGGCGTGCAGCCCCCGCATCCCGATGTTCAGCGAGCTCAGCAGGGACATCTCAGACGCTCCGGTTGAAGAGGTTGCGGACCTGCACCTTGCCCACGTTCACGGCGCCCTTCTTGGTGTAGGTCGCGGACATCCTGTCGGCCTTGCCGCGCCCCACCACCGAGGTCATGATGCCGATGGTGGTGTGGATGATGCGGCTGCCGTTCTCGACCATGGCCCGGTTCACCTCCAGGACCCGCTTCAGTTCCGCGACAGCCTGGAGCAGGGAGGCGCGGGCGTCCCGGATGCGCAGGGCCAGGTCCGGGCCGAAAAGCGGATAGAGGCTTTCGCATTTGACCTTGGCGGGATCGGAGGCGGTCCCGGGGCGGGCGTCGAGGATCTTCTCCACCAGGGAGATGCGGTCGGACTCGAGGGATCCGAGGGCGGCGATCAGCGGCTCGCACTCGGCGTTGATTTCGGCGCTTCCTGTCCCGCCGTTGATCATGGCCAGCCGCTGGCGGCCGGCGGCCTCGGCGTACTCGCGGTACAGGCCGAGCTGCGCGCGCAGGTTGGCCTCCAGGGCCTCCCCGTGGGCCTCCACGTCCGCCATCCCGGCCGCGGGGGCGGGCTTCGGGTCGCGGAGGAGATACATGAACTCCTCCCCCAGCACCCGTTCCCTGAATTCGGAAGCCATCGTCTCCTCCTCACCGCGCCGCGCCGGCGGCGCCCTTCCCGGCGGCATCCGCCGCGTCTTTCGCATCCATGCCGGCCTTGGCCTCGAGGACCTTCTCCACGTACTCGCGGGTCTCCGCGTAAGGCGGGACGCCGCCGAAGCGCTCGACCGCTCCGGGACCGGCGTTGTAGGCGGCCAGCGCCAGCTTCTCGTCCCCGCCGAACCGGTCGAGCATCCGCTTCAGGTACAGGGTGCCGGCCATCACGTTCTCGCGGGGATTGAACACGTTCCGGACGCCCAGGTCGGCGGCGGTGGTGTCCATGAGCTGCATCAGCCCCTTGGCTCCGGCGGGCGAGACGGCGAGGTGGCGGCTGCCGCTCTCCCGGCCGATGACGCTCTTGATCAGGTTCTTGGCGACCCCGTAGGCCTTGGAGGCCGCCTCGACGAGCGGATCCAGCGCCGCGCCGGGCAGGGCGGGGGTCTTGGCCGCGCCATTGCTCCCGGACGCCGGCCTGCGGCCGTCCAGCCCGTTGCGGGACGCCGCGAACGCGGCGCGGAAGGAAATCGCGGGAGCCGCCTCCATGCCGTCCGCCTGGCCGTCCTGGCGCAGCAGGGTGCGGTAGATCTGGGCCGCCAGGCTGTTGGACGCGCCCGAGCCGGCCTTCTGCATGCCCGCGAGGCCCGCCACGGCGGGGTTCTTGGAGTCCATGCGGGCGTATTCCTGATCCAGCATCTCGGTGAAAATCTCGCGGCCCGAAGACTTCTCGGTGAGCTCCGCGCCCAGCGTCGACTTGCGCATGGCCTTGTACATCTGCCCCAGGAACATGGACTGGAAGTCCAGCGCGGCCTTCCACTTCTTCTCCCTGTCGGCCTGGGCCCCGGACTTCGCCGACGAGGCCGACTGCAGCGACTTGAGATCGTTCGCCATGCCCATCTTCGCCTTGAGCAGCTGCAGGTTGTAATCGGTTTCGGGGTTCATCGGTTTCTCTTTGCCAGTCCGCTTTAACTTCTTCTCGAAGGTGGGTTACCGCAAAGCCCGTGCCACCCCGGACATCGGCCGCGAACCCGCCGGAACCTCGATTCCGCGGCAACATAGGGGACAACGCAGGCTCGGATCAGGTTTCTGGGGAGGGAAAAACTTGCCCGGTGGCATTTCCTGCCGGAATTCCCGGGGCCGAGGTATTTGGAGGAATCAGGGAAACTTCAGCCGGAACGGCGTCCGGCCGCGGCGCCGTTCAGCCCGCGGCCGTGAAGCCGTCGGGGGTTTTCTCGAGCACCGTGCTCTCGTCCATGCGCCGCAGGGCCTCGAGCAGCGCGGCCATGGTGTCGCCTTCCATGTTCTGCGCCGGGAGCGCCTCCTCGGAGTTGAAGCGGAAGGAGCCCGCCCCCCACCGCAGCGCCTCGTCCAGGGCCCCCGTAGCCTGCAAGTCACCCAGGCTGCCGTGGATGAGCCTTCCCTCCAGGAATCCGAAGCGGGCCTTGCGCGGGCCGTTCTCCACGTGCAGCATCCCGGTCATGCGGGCGGTGAGCACGCTCTGGACGAGGTCCACGAAGGCGAAATACCGCAGATCCCCGGCCAGCCCCGGGGACAGCAGCTGGGCCACCTTGAGGTTGCTGGCGCGGATGCGCTTCGAGAGCATGCGGTACAGGATGATGCCGAGCACCGGGTATTCGGCGAGCAGCTTGTGGAACTCCGCCTTGGCCAGCGCCAGCGTGATGCATTCCTCCACCGCGTCGCACTGGTTGCTGGTAGCCGCGCCCGTCAGGATGGACATCTCGCCGAAGCAGTCCCCCTTGCGCAGCACCGACAGCTCCATCACGCGCCCGTCCGCCCCCTTGCTGCAGATGCGGACGATGCCCTTCACGATGACGTGGAAATGCGTGCTCGGCGCCAGCCCGTGCAGCACGACCTGGCCGGGCTTGAACGACATCACCTTGGCCCGGTCGCGGAACGCCTTCTGCACCGAGGCGGGCAGCTGATCGAGGAAGGGCAGCGCCATCTGGTTCTCGGCCGTGAGCACCCCCTCCAGCTCCACAGCCGGCCGCGACAGCTTGTCGATCTTGCAATACCCCCAGCGGCACGAGCAGGTCTTGAAGCCGGAGATGAACTGGCCTTCCGACACCCGCTCCTGCAAGGCGATGGGGATGAAGGTGGCGATGGGCATGGAGCAGGTCTGCAGCTGGCTCCCGTACACGCCGGGCATCTGCACCTGCAGGGAATCTCCCCGGGAGTAGAAAGGGCAGTTGTTGAGTTCCAGCGCCTTGAGCGCCCAGGAGTTTTCCGCGTCCGCCATCCTGACTGGCTCTTTCGCTATGGGGCCGCGTCGACAGCCCATCGTGGAGTAAAAGCTACGTAATCGCGTCGGGTTCCCGTCTACCCGACCTTGCATGAAATGCCGGAAGTTACGGCCCCGGAAGCCCCGCAACCAAGGACTTCCGGGGTTTTGGAGGTGTTTGAGCCCCCAAACGCAACGGGACTGAGCATACCCTAAATCACACAAACATCTCAACCTGTTTTTGCCCCAGCAGAAAACCTCCCCCTCTTCTCCCCTCCCCTCCCCCGAGCCCTGCCCGCTCGCGCCCTAGCGGGAGGACGCCGTGGCCCCAAAACCAGCGCGCAGACCCACTCCCCTCGAAGACCGACTGTGACAACACAAAGTCATCGACAGCACAGAGTCACAGAAGACAGCACAGGGTCACTGCGCGCGAAGCCGGGACGGTTCCTGTCCCTTTCGGGGGACGTCGTGTAGCGACCGTGTCGGTCGCAAGGCGACCGTGCGTGGCTGGGGGCGGGGCGCGAGCGTACGCCCGCAGAGGTCGACGGAGGCTGGTGATTCGCGTGCGGCAGCGAGCGCAGGGACCCCAAAAATCCACCGCCACCGGCCGGAAGCCCCCGCAGCCGCGATTAGCGGAGGAAGCGCAGCTCAGGCCCCCGAAAGGGACAGGAACCGCCCCGAGCTATACCGCGTCGTCGAAGAAATCCGACAGCTTCTCCGACAGCGCGTCGTCGACCTTGTGGGTATTGTAGTACCCCGTTTGCAGCCGGAACCGGATCTGGTCGATATGGCTTCCCTGGCTACCCGACTCCGGCGCAGTCGAATCCGCGGGGCCCGTCGCCAGGGGACCAACCGGCGCCTGAGGGGTCGGCAGGGCCTGCCCGGCCGCCTTCGCCTTCCCCAGGGCATCGGCGAAGGACTTCCCCGCCGCCTTCCCTTCCCCCTTCCGGGGTCCGGAAAGGCCCTTTCCGGTCCCGGACACGGAATCGGGACCTTGGGCACGGTTCGGATGGAGGCCGTCTAGCTGCATGGTTCTCCTGGAGCTCTCCACCTGATTCTACCGGCTGGAGGGCTCTTCCTCGTAGAGTATATCGGCCCGTCGATTCGTCCTTTCAATCTTTTTTTAAATTTCCCGCACCATGTCGCGCATTGCCTGCAAGTTCGGCGGTTCCAGCGTCGCCGACCACAACCAGTTCCTCAAGATCCGAAAAATCGTCCAGTCCAATCCCAAGCGGACCGTCATCGTCCCCTCAGCCCCGGGAAAGCGCCATTCCGGCGAGGCGAAGATCACCGATCTGCTCTATCTCTGCCATGACATGGCCCAGAAGAAGGTGGCCCTGGACGGCACCTTCACCCCCCTGCGCGATCGCTACCTCGAGATCGAGGCCGGGCTCGGGCTCAAGGCCGGCATGGCGTCGGCCCTGGAGCAGCTGCGCCGACAGATCGAGGAGGGCGCCACCCGCGACTTCGTGGCCTCGCGCGGCGAATACCTGTGCGGACTCCTGATGGCGGCCTTCCTGGGCGCCGAGTTCGTCGACCCCGCCGAGACCGTCTTCTTCGACAAGGCCGGCCGCATCGATCCCAAGACCTACGACGTGCTCGGCAAGCGCATGTCCGACCCCAAGAAGCTCTACGTCCTGCCCGGCTTCTACGGCGCGGACCCCAAGGGCTAGATCAAGACCTTCTCCCGGGGCGGATCCGACATCTCCGGCGCCATCGCGGCGCGGGCCATCTCCGCCGAGCTGTACGAGAACTGGACCGACGTGAGCGGCCTGCTCATGGCCGATCCCCGCATCGTCGAGAACCCCCATTCCCTGGACGAGGTGAGCTACCGCGAGATCCGCGAGCTGTCCTACATGGGCGCCAGCGTCTTCCACGACGAGGCCGTCGCGCCCGTGCGCGAGGCCGGCATCCCCATCAACATCCGCAACACCAACCGGCCCGAGGATCCGGGCACCATGATCGTCTCCAAGCTGCCCGCCGTCACCCGCTACGACATCGCGGGCGTGGCCGGCAAGAAGAACTTCTCCATGTTCAGCCTGGAGAAGACCATGATGAACAAGGAGCTCGGCTTCGCCCGGCGCGTGCTCGGCATCTTCGAGAGCCGCGGCGTCTCCATCGAGCACTGCCCCACCAGCATCGACAGCATGAGCGTCGTCGTCGCCAAGGAGGAGATCGGCGAGAAGACCGACCTCATCCTCGAGGACATCCGCCGCATCCTGGAGCCCGACACCCTGGAGGTGGAGCACGAGCTCGCCCTCATCGCCGTGGTGGGCGAGGGCATGACCCACCAGGTGGGCATGGCGGCGAAGGCCTTCGCGGCCCTGCGCGACGCGGGGGTCAACATCCGCATCATCGACCAGGGCGCGTCGGAGTACAACATCATCGTCGGCGTGGCGAACGCGGATTACGAGAAGGCCATCCGGGCCCTGTACGGGGCGATGATGGTGCCGAATCCGGCGTACCGGGGCTGAACCGGACTGTTCGCGGATCCCGGAGGTGATGCGGGCCAAATTGCTACGCCCTGCGTAGCGAATCTGTTCCCCGGTGAAAATCAGGTAGGCCACCCCTGGACATTCGGAATTTTTCACCACCGACGACATGATCACCCGCAACTCCGGCCCCGGCCTCCAGATCTCCCGCTACATGCTGCGCTTCGCCCCCTTCGCGGCGAAGGAGATCGGAAAGGTCCTGTCCTGTCCTGCCTCCGGGAACGCCGGGTCCCCGCCAAGCAGCTGCTCCTCCGGGAAGGCGAGGTTTGCCGCCACCAGTTCTTCATCCTGCGCGGCCTGCTCATGGAATACCACGTCGACGCCCGCGCGCGCGATGTGGTGGCGAAATTCGGCAAGGAGGATTGGTGGTTCACCAATCTCGACTCGTTCCGCAGCGGGGCGCCCTCCCAATCCAACATCATCGCCCTCGAGGATACCGCCGTGCTCGCCTTGGCGCGGCCGGACCAGGAGACCCTGTTCGACGCAATCCCGCGGCTGGAGCGGATGTTCCGCATCATCGCCGAGAACACATTGATCTCCTTGACGCGCCGGTACGAACTGCATATGAAGATGAAAGGGCGCGACCGGTACCTGCATTTCACGGGGAAACTCCCCGGGTTCGCGAATCGGATCCCCCAATACCGCCTGGCCTCCTATCTGGGGCTTTCCCCCGAGTACCTGAGCTTCCTCCGCGGCCGCCCGCGATCTTAAGACACCTTAAGGAATCCGGACCGCGACGAGCCTAGGTTGGGAATACGACCTCAACCCAGGAGACGAGATGGAACGCATATCCCAGGACCAGATACCCGCCGGCCTTTTCGATTGCCTGCTGCGGGTGAATGCCTTCATCGATTCCGGCGGACTGGATTTTGGCTTGCTGGAACTTTGCCGGCTGCGCATTTCCCAGATGAACGGCTGCGCGTATTGCATCGATTTGCACCTTCGGGAATCGGAACGGGCCGGAATCCCCCTGTCCCGCGTCGCCATGCTTGCCGCCTGGCGGGAGGCTCCCGGCTTCGGCCAGCGGGAAAGGGCGGCGCTCGCTTTCGCGGAAGCCTTCACGCGCCTTCCCGATGGGCCTCTCGATGAACGCGTGCATGCGGCGCTTTCGGAATGTTACACTCCCCGGGAGCAGGCCATTCTGGCATTGGCGGTGGGGCAGATGAATCTGTGGAATCGTCTGATGCGCGCCTTCGGGACGCCGCCGCCAAGCGCCGCGTAGGCCGAGGGATGATTCCTTGCAGGCTGGGCCGCTCAAGGCACAATTCCGCTTGGCGCCTCGTCCAACCCTTTATCGCCTGAAACAGGGGTTTATGAAGAAATCCGGCCTCCGCGCACTCCTGATGCTCCTTATCCTGGGCCTGGAAACCATTGAAATCCGGGGACAGGCGCCTGCGGTGGATACCACCTTTGCCCTGACGGATAGTGGGACACCTGGCGATGCGGGTCCGGAGCTCGGCAAGGTGATTGCGGATTCGCAAGCGGACAATCTCTCCCTGTTGGGAAAAGTCGCCCTGGGAACGTTCGTGTTCGCGATGGTCGAAGGCGGAATATTGATTTATTCCGGCGCGTTCGCCAATCATCCCTTGGGTGGATCCGCTTTAATGGCGGTTTCGGGCCTGGTGGCGGCTGTGAACGCGAACGGTCCTTCCGGCTCGAAAATCACCGTCCTGATGGCCGGGGGGATGATCGCGTACAATCTCCTGCGCTTCGGGATCGAGTCGCCGAGCGAGGATCGCTCGGTCCGGATATTCACGGAGAATGTCATCGTGATGAACACAGCCATCCTCGCGGGCATTTTCTATCCCCGTCCCAAAACGAATAAGACCTCCGCCTCGATTGGGAATGCCCTGACCGTGCATGCGTCGCGCGGTGGGATTACTGCCTTCTACTGCGGGGATCTCTACGATACC
>CBILQL010000175.1:0-8580 GCA_966238865.1 uncultured bacterium | reverse complement strand
CCCCACGGCCCCGGATTCCTCCGGGCGGGGCTTCCACGGCGCCCACAATGCCGTCGCCTGGACCGACGGCGTGCGGGGAAAGGCCATGCGCTTCGACGACAGGACGCATGCCGCCTTCGAATCCCGCGGAGCGCTGCAGGTGTCCGGGTTCACGTTCTCCTTCTGGATCAATCCGGACAGCCTCGAACGGGTGCAGATCATCGGCGAATACTACGCCCCCAGGGAGATTTCCGGGGTGAGCTGCCATATCAATACGACGGGGTGGGCGGAGGTGATCCCCGGGGCCGTGCAATGCAATCTCCGCCCGTCCGATGCCAGCGAAATGCAGATGGCGGAAGTGCGCGAGCGCAACAGCTTTGCGACCGTGCGCGGCCTGGTCAGCGCCCGGCAATGGAATCACGTGGCCTTCACCTTCGACCCCAGGTCCTGGAAGGCCGTCATCTACGTGAATGGTCGCCCCGAAGCCTCCCGAATCCTGGAACCGAACTTCACGCCGCGCTCCAAGGGATACTTCTACCTGGGTGAACGTCCCAAAGACTCCGCTGAATCCGGGCCGGATTTCAATTTCCGGGGAAGCATGGACCACGTGGAAGTCTTCGACGGGCCGCTGGGAGCCGAGGCCATCCTGGAGATGTACCAGTCCCTGGCGCCCCCCTGATCGGCTTCCGGCAACCCGATGCTGTCAAAATTAGGGCGCGTGGATCATGCGGTGATGAGATTAATGGGAAGGCGGAATTTTTAAATTGCATCGAAGCGATGGGATTGGTCCGGGAACGATCGCGGAGACGGCGGTTGGCCGGCCGCCATCGTTCCGGGGCCGCGCCGTACAGCAGATGCAGGACCAGGATCGTTATTCTATCCGCGGGGAGATAGCTTCCGGCTCCACCGCCACGGTGTACCTGGCGGAGGACAACGTGCTCCGCCGCAAGGTGGCCCTCAAGCGGCTGCATCCGCACCTGCTCGGCCACAGCGAGACGGTGAAGCGCTTCCGCAAGGAGGCCCTCGCCATCGCCTCCCTGTCCCACGCGAACATCGTGCAGGTCTACGACTACGGGGACCAGGGCCGCGACCTCTACCTGGCCATGGAGTACGTCGACGGCGCCTCCCTGGAAAGCCTGCTGGAGCCGCCGGGTCCCCTGCCGGCGCTGGCCGGCCTCGGCATCCTGCGCCAGCTCATGCTGGGCCTCGCCGCCGCCCACGGAGCCGGCATCGTGCACCGAGACGTGAAGCCGTCCAACGTGCTCGTGGACAGCCTGGGACGCGTCCGCATCGCCGATTTCGGGATCGCCTTCCTGGCCGAGGAGCATTCCATCACCCGGACCGGTTCCTACCTCGGCACGCCGGTGTATTCCTCCCCGGAGCAGGCCGCCGGCCTCCCAGCCACGGAAAAGACCGACGTCTTCTCCGCCGGCATCGTCTTCTACCGCTGCCTCACCGGGCGCCTCCCGTTCCAGGGCGAGAATCCGCATGCCATCCTCAGGTCCATCGTGGAGATGCAGCCGCGCAAGCCCGCGGCGTTGAACCGCCGCCTGCTCCCGGGCCTTTCCGAGCTGACCCTGGCGATGCTCGCCAAATCGCCCGACAAGCGTCCGGGCGCGGCCGCCTGCGCCGACTCGCTGGCCGAGGTGTCGGAACGCGCGGGTCTGGAAGCCGGGCAGGACCGGATCCGCCGCTTCGTGGCGCGGCCGGGGGAGTATCCCGCGGAGGAGCGCGAGGAGATCGGCAGCCATTTCCGGCAGCGGGCCGCCCAGGCCCGCGAGAGCGGCGAGGGCCGGAAGGCGGCCAAGCTGGAAGCGCTGGCCGAGCTCTACTCGGGACAGACCGAGCAGGCCGGACTGGTGGATGCCTATCGTTCCCCGGCCGCATATTTCCCCAGGCGGCGCCGGATCGCTGTCGCTTCCGGAGTCCTCGGTGCGGCATGCCTGACAGGCGCGCTGTCCTGGTCGTGGCTGCGGGCCCCCGCGGACGGGTCCGGGGTCGCCGCCCCAGTGTCGGAGAAATCCCGGGTGCTTGCGATCCCGGTACCGGACAGGGACCGGGAAACGGCGACCCGCGATCAGGCCGCACCGGGGGTGCCCGTCGCGGCGGAGGCCGTGGCGGTGGTCGCGGTGGCTTCCTCGAATCGGCCCCGCGACCCGGTTTCCGGTCGATCCCTTCCCGCAGGCCCGTCCCCGCGCCGGCCGACGTCGAAGGATGCCGGCAGGCTCCCGTCCCGCCCCGCGGACGCCGTCCATGCCGTCCCGCTTTCCGTCCCCGCCCCGTCCCATCCCGAGCCGGCTCCGGGACGGCTGATCGTGAAATCCAACCCGCCTTTCGCCGATGTCACCGTGGATGGGCGGAACGCGGGCCGCACCCCGTTCCGCGCCCCCCTGGAGCTGGCCTCCGGAGAGCATGAAGTGGTTCTCGAACGCGAGGGCTGCCTGCCCCTCAAGCAGGCCGTGCGCGTGGAATCCGGCGCGACCGTGGTCCTGCGGCTCACGTTGGAGAGGGCGCAGGTGGCGGGGCCATGAACGCGCGCGCGCTGCTCCCCGTACTGGCCTTGGCCCTGGGCCTGGCATCGGCGGCCCGCGCCGGCGAGCTCGGGCCCACGGCCGAGGACTTGTTCCAATGGGGCGAATACGACAGCCTCATCCGATCCCTGGAACCCTGGCTGGCGGCCCGATCCGCCGGCGCCGACGCACGCTCCGATTCGGTGGAATTGGCCAAGGCCAACCTGTTCCTGGGCGTGGCCTATTGGGTCACCGAGAAGCGGGCCCTTGGGGAGCAGGCCTTCGCGCGCGCCTGCCGGCTGGACGCCGGCCTGCGCATGGATCGCTTGTACGCCACGCAGGAAATCATCGACCGGTTCGAAGTCATCGCGGCCGAGGAGCGCAGGCTGCGGGAGCGCCAGCTCGAAGACGAGCGCGCCCGCCTGGCGGAGGAGGAACGGCAGAAGCGCGCCCGGAGGAAGGCGGCGCTCTGGAAACGCTGGACCGTGGGGGCCCTGGGCACGGTGGGCCTGGCCGTCGGCGGCGGCTACGCCTACTACGCCATGGCCGGGAGGAAGCCGAAGGTCCACGAAATCGTCGTCTCGCCCGAAGCGGCCGGCGAGTAGCGGCCGGGGGCCGCGCCCGGCCGTCAGGGCCCGGGCGTCCGCCCTTCGTCCTGCCCGCGCAAGTCCCGGACCTGGGACAGGTGCCGGAAGAAGGTGCTGCGGCCGATGCCCAGGAGGGCGGCGGCCTTCTCCTTGTCCCCGCCGCTGCGGGCCAGCGCATCCTGGATGTAGCGCTGCTGGAATTCCCGCGTGGCCTCCTCGAGGCTGGCGGGCGCGCCGGGTCCGGCCTGTCCCTGCGGGGCCGCGACGACGGCGCCGCGGCCCCGCAGGGAGCCGGGCTCGGGCAGGCCGGACACCTGGATGAGGGGCGAAGCGGAGAAAATCACCGCCTTGTGGACCAGGTTGGCGAGCTCGCGCACGTTGCCGGGCCAGTCATGGGCGGCCATGGCGGCCAGCGCGTCCGGGTGGAAGCCCTCGATGCGCTTGTCGGGATAGGCGGCGCGGGCCTTCTCCAGGAAATGGTGCGCCAGCACCAGGATGTCCTCGCCGCGCTCGCGTAGGGGCGGCAGCCGCACAGTATGCTGGTTGAGGCGGTAGAAGAGATCCCGTCGGAAGGTCCCCTTGGCCACCATGTCCTCCAGGTCGCGGTTGGTGGCGCAGACGATGCGCACGTCCACGGCCACCTCGGCGCTCTGGCCCACGGGCCGAACCTTGCCGGTTTCCAGCGCCCGCAGCAGCATGGCCTGCAAGGGGAGATCCATCTCCCCGATCTCGTCCAGGAAGAGGGTGCCGCCGTCGGCGGCGGCGAACAGGCCCTTGTGATCGGCCATGGCGCCGGTGAAGGCGCCCTTCCGGTGCCCGAAAAGCTCGCTCGCCAGGAGCTCCCCGCGCAGGGTGCCGCAGTTCACCACGAGGAAGGGCGCGGCGCTCCTGCGGCTCAGGTTGTGGAGCGCGGCCGCGGCCACGTCCTTGCCGGTGCCGGTCTCGCCGGCGAGCAGGACGCTGAGGTCGCTGGCGGCCACGGCGCGCAGCTCCTCGACGGCGGCGCGCATGGGCGGGCAGAAGGCCACCATGCCGGCGCCGGCCGCGTCCTTGCGCAGGGACTCCAGCACCTTGCCCTGGCGGTTGATGAAGGCGACGTGGTTGATGAGGCACCCGGCCACCAGGGCGTATACTTCCAGGTCGCGCAGCTGCGGCTCGCCGTAGGAGACGGAGGGCCGGTTGGATCCCAGGTAGATGAGCCCGCCGACCCGTCCGGCCGTCACGATGGGGCAGCAGAGGACGGAGTGCAGCTTCAGGTCGTTGATGCTCTCGGCCGAAGCGAAGCCGGGATCGGCGAGGGCGTTCCCGAGCACCAGCCCCCGGCGGGTCTGCAGGACGCGGGTCACCACCGTGTCGCTGAACCTCTGCTCGCGGGACGCCGGGCCGCGTGAGGAGACGAAGAGCTCCGGCCGGCCGGCCGGATCCAGGGTGAACAGGAAGGCCTCGTCGCCGCCCATGGCCTGTAGCAGCCGGGTCATCAGCTTCTCGAGCAGGGCGGGCAGATCGCGCTCCTCGGCGACCAGGGCGCATAGGCCCGTGAGGTGGTCCCGGAAGGCCGCCCCGGACCCGTCCTCGGCCGGCCCCTGTCCGGCCGGGGCCGCGTCATCGTCCGGAAGCACGTCGAGCACCAGGGCCAGTTCGCCCAGGTCCAGCCGGTCCCCGGGCCGCAGATGCGCCGAGGTCGTCCGGCGTCCGTTCAGGTAGAGGGGGATCTCCGCTCCCGCGGCGGTCAGGGAACAGCTCTCCTCCCCGACCGTCAGGCGGAAGGCGACCGGCGGGACGGTGGCGTGCGGCAGGACGAGATCGTTGTCCGGGGAGCTGCCCGCGGTCAGCGCGGACACGTCCAGGGGAAGGACCCGCCCGGGCGCGGGGACGGAGCCCGGCGCGGCGCCCGCATACGCTCGGAAACAGAACATGGCGGAAAAGTAGCCATTTCCGCCGCCCCAATCAGGGTCCGGGACCGCGTCGACGGCCCCGGTGAATCAGGCCCCCTTCTGCATCGGCCACGCCTCGGCCCCATGGGGCACGAACTGGAAGCGGATCACCTGCCCGGGGAAGGCCTTGAGGCCCTCGAGCACCGCGAACTTGCGGTAGCCGTCCGCGTAGATCATCATGAAGCCGCCTCCGCCGGCGCCCGACACCTTGACTCCCAGGGCGCCGAGCTCCACGCAGCGGGCGTACACCTCCTCGATGGCGGGGTTGGAGATCTTCTCCGACATCTCCTTCTTGTGCTCCCAGCCGAAGCTCAGCAGTGCGCCGAAGGCGCGCAGGTCGCCCTTGAGGAGGGCCTCCTTCTGGAGCACGGCCTGCTCCTTGAGCCTGTGCATGGCCTCGATGCTGCTGCTCTTGCCGGTCTGCACGTTGCGGATCTGCGAGGCGATGATCTCGGATGAGAGGCGCGAGCTCCCCAGGTAGTAGAGGATCATGTTGTACTGGATCTCGCTCATGGTCTCGCCGCGCACCCGGAGCGGGTTCACGATCACGCGGTCGCCGCTGAACTCCATGTAGTTGAAGCCGCCGAAGGTGGCCGCGTACTGGTCCTGCTTGCCGCCCTGCATTCCCAGGTCCGAACGCTCGATGTCGTAGGCGAGCCTGGCGATGTCGTATTCGCCCAGGGGCAGG
This sequence comes from uncultured bacterium, assembly GCA_966238865.1. Lineage (GTDB taxonomy): Bacteria > Fibrobacterota > Fibrobacteria > UBA11236 > UBA11236 > CBILQL01. Next base: position 2,882 of record CBILQL010000175.1, on the reverse strand, counting down.
CCCAGCAGCTCCACGAAGGCGGCGAGCATGGCCACCACCATGGCCGAGGAGGAGCCGAGGCCGGATCCGATGGGCGCGTCGCAATGGGTGGCGAGGGTCAGGGGGATGCGCTCGCCGCCGTTGAAGTCGCGCATGACCCGGTCGTAGACGCCCCGGTGCAGGGGAAGCCCGGGCCCGGGCGGGAAGGGATCGCCGGCGGGGAACTCCTCGCGCACCCCCAGGTCCAGGGCCTCCAGCACCACCTTGCCGTCGCCCCGCGGCTCGATGTTGGCGTAGGCGCAAAGGTCGATGGTGGCGTTCAATACCGCGCCGCCGAACCGATCGGAATAGGGCGAGACGTCGGTGCCGCCGCCGGCCAGCCCCAGCCGCAGGGGGGCGCGGCTGCGCACGCCCCGCAGGCCGTCGTGTCTGCTCATGCTCCTCCTCCTTCCCGCGGCGCCAGCAGATCCTGCGCCCGGCGGAAGTCCGCGGGAACGCCGATGTCGATGAAGAGACCGTCGGTCTCGACGCCCCAGATGCCCTCCTCCATCAGCCTCGGCATCCATTCCCGCTCGAGGGAGACGGCCCGGCCCGCCTCGATCAGGTCCAGGGCGGGCTTGCGGATCCGGTACACGCCGGCGTTGATGTGGCGGCCGGCGCGGACGCCCTTCTCCACGAAGGCCCTGACCCTGCCGTCCGCGTCCACCTCCACGGCGCCGTAACGCTCGGGATGCTCCTCGCGGCGCAGGACCATCACCAGGGAGGCCCCCGTGGCGGCCTGCTTGCGCGCCAGGGCCCCCGGATCGAATTCCACGAAGGTGTCGCCGTTGAGGGCCAGGAATTCCTCCTCCAGCAGGGGCGCGGCCAGCTTCACCGCGCCGCCGGTGCCGAGGGGCGCGGTCTCCCGGGAATAGCGCACCTTCACGTCCCAGCAGGCGCCGTCCCCGAAATAGGCCTCTATCTGATCGCCCAGGTGGCCGGTGGCCAGCACGAAATCGTCCACCCCCCTCGCCTTGAGGGAGCGGATCAGGATCTCGAGGAAGGGCTTGCCCCGGATGGGGGCCATGGACTTGGGGCGATCGGGGACGGCCTCCCGGAGCCGGGTGCCGAGCCCGCCGCAGAGGATCAGGGCCTGCATGCGGGAGGGCATCCGCCCGGTCCGGGCACGGGGGCGGCGGCGGTCATCCGCGGATCATCTCCTCGAGGCGGTCGGCGCAATGGTCGAAGGAGAGCCGTTCCTCCAGGGACTTGAAGGCCTCCTCGGGAACGATTTGCGGCGAACGCGCGGCCTCGGCCAGGGCCTTGGCCAGGGATCCGGCGTCGTCCGCCTGGAACAGGCGCCCGCAGCCGAAGGTGGCGTGGAAATCCTTGAAGTAGGGCAGGTCGGAGGCCAGGTAGGGGATGCGGAACATGCAGGTTTCCGCCAGGGCCCCGCTCTGGGAGATCCAGCGGTAGGGGAACACCATGAGCCCGATCCCGGAGAACAGCTCCGGCTTGTCCTTCTCCTCCACGTAGCCGCAGAAGCGGACGAAGTCGCGGTGCGACGGGGCCACCGACGCCTTGAGCCCCTCCAGGTACGCCTCCTCGCCGGGCGCGGCCGCGCCCAGGATGCGCAGCTCGGGGGCGCTTCCCGGAGGGAGGCTCTGGTAGGCCTTGAGCAGCAGATCCACGCCCTTCTTGCGGGCCACCATGCCGTAGAAGCCCCAGGCCTTCTGGCGGCCCGACAGATCGAGCTGGCGCGACACCTTGGGGACCGGGTGCGGGACCACCTCGACGGGCTTGCGCGCGATGGCCTGGAGCGCCTCCTGGTGGAGGCGGGTGTGGACCACGTACCTGCGTGCCAGGCGGACCAGGGATGCCTCGTAGGCGTTGTACAGGGGGCGGAGGCCGGGCGGCAGGTGCTTGGCGTAGGTGTCCGGCGTCTCGTGGGCCACGACGACGACCGTCCTGCCGAGCAGGCGCGCGGCGAGGAGATAGAACGGCGCCAGCGGCCCGGACGCGGGAGGAGTATGCTGGGCCAGGAGGACGACGGTTCCGCGCCGCAGCAGGTGGCGCGCCAGTGCCAGCCATTTCAGCGAATAGCGGAGCTTGCCCTCCCAGAAGTACATCTTTTCGGCCTTCACGTCGAAGCCGCGCTGACGATATTGCTCGAGATAGCCCGAGAGGTACGCGGACACGATGCCGGACTTCAGGGGATAGGGTGAGACGACGATCAGCCGCAAGGGTGTCTCCTCGAACAGCAAAATATATATATGGTAGGGCGGGGACGGATCGGAACATGCGGGCAGTGGTACTCACCGGCGGGGCCGGCTATATCGGCTCGCATGCCGCCAAATGGCTGCGCGCGCGCGGCTACCTTCCGGTCGCCTACGACAACCTGTCCCGCGGGCACCGCGAGGCGGTGAAATGGGGCCCGCTGGTGGAGGCCCCGCTCGAGGACGGCGCCGCCCTGCGCGCCTGTTTCGACGCCTACCGCCCCGAGGCCGTGATGCATTTCGCCGCCTTCGCCTACGTGGAGGAGTCGGTGCGCGATCCGGAGCTGTACCGGCGCAACAACGTGCTGGGCGCCCTGTCCCTGCTGGAGGCCATGGCGGACCGGGGCGTGCGGCGCCTGGTCTTCTCCTCCTCCTGCGCCACCTACGGCGTCCCCTCCCGCGTCCCCATCCCCGAGGACGAGCCGCAGAACCCGATCAACCCCTACGGCGAGGGCAAGCTCGCGGTGGAGCGCGCGGCCCTCGAACGCGGACGGACCGACGGCCTGGAGACCGTGATTCTGCGCTACTTCAACGCCGCAGGCGCCGATCCGGGAGGAGAGATCGGGGAGTGGCACGATCCCGAGACCCATCTCATCCCGCTGCTCCTGGACGTGGCCCTGGGCCTGCGCCCCGAGGCCGCCGTCCACG
>CBILQL010000174.1:0-8586 GCA_966238865.1 uncultured bacterium | reverse complement strand
GCCGTTCCGCCTTATTCGGCGGCTGCCGCCCGGGCCGGGACGATGTCGTCAGCCATCGGCCTGACGTCCGCGCCAGAGGTCCTGGAAGGTGCGCGGGGCCGGCGCGCGCATGTCCCGGGAGCGGGTCCAGCCCCCGGGCAGGCCGGGCAGGGAGCGGATCCAGCCCTCCCGGGCGACGAGGCGCGCGGCGAGGGCCGCGAGACGGGAGGCCGGGCGGTAAAGGGCCGGGCGCGAGGCGATCAGGCCGTAGGCGCGGAGACCCAGGCGCAGCGTCCAGGGGGCGGTCCCGGCCTCCACGGCCGACTTGCGCAGCCCCAGCAGCATGCGGGGGATGTCGAGGCGCACCGGGCAGACCTCCCGGCAGGCGCCGCACAGGGAGCTGGCGTCCGGCAGCTCCTTCCATTCCGCCACCCCCCGTAACCCGGGTGTGACCACGGATCCCACCGGTCCCGGATAGGTGTCGCCGTAGGCGTGGCCGCCGATGTTCTTGTACACGGGGCAGGCGTTGAGGCAGGCCCCGCAGCGGATGCAGCCCAGTATCTCGGCCAGGTCGCCCCCCAGGATGTCGCTGCGGCCGTTGTCGATGAGGACCACGTGCATCTCCTCCGGCCCCTCGGTCTCGCCGGGGCGGCGGGGGCCGGTCACCAGGGAGGAATAGGTGGTGAGCTTCTGGCCGGTGGCGCTGCGGCCCAGCACCTTGAGCATGAGATCGAGATCGGCCAGGGACGGCACCAGCTTCTCGATGCCCATGCACACCACGTGCACACGCGGCAGCGAAGTCACCATGCGGCCGTTGCCCTCGTTGCTGACCAGGCACACGGCCCCGGAATCGACGACGCCGAAATTGGCCCCGGTGATGCCCAGGTCCGCCGACAGGAAGGCCTCGCGCAGCTTCTCGCGGGCTATCTTGCACAGGACCTCCGGGTCGTCCGAATACGGCACGCGGATCCGCTCGTGCATCACCTCGCCGATGCGCTCCTTGGTCATGTGGATGATGGGCAGGATGATATGGGAGGGCGTGGTGCCCGCGAGCTGCACGATGTACTCGCCGAGATCGGTCTCCAGCACCTCCACGCCTGCCTCGAGGAGGTCGCGGTTCAGGTGGGTCTCCTCGGTGACCATGGACTTGGACTTCACGGCCCGCCTGCAGCCGCGGCTCTTCGCGATCCCGACCACCTTGCGGTTGGCCTCCTTCCCGTCGCGGGCCCAATGCACGTGGACGCCGTTCTTCCGGAGGTTCCGCTCGAAGGTCTCCAGGTTGCCGGCCAGGTCGTCCAGCAGGCCGAGCTTGGCGCGGCGCGCCATGTCGCGCACCAGGTCGGAATCCTCCAGGGAGGCGAGCGCGGTGCCGCGCCGGGACGCCAGGCGATCGGTGGCGCGGTCGAGGGCCAGGCGCAGGCCATCGTCCTTGAGGGCGGTCTCGACCCGCTCCAGGAAGCGCGGCATCAGGGCCTCCCGTCCGGAAGCGCGGGCGCCCCCGCGAGGAGCGCCTGGGAGAGGTGCTGCACCTTCAGGGAGGATCCGCGCCGGCGGAGCCCTCCCTCGAGATGCATGAGGCAGCCCATGTCGCAGGACACCACCGTTTCGGCGCCGGAGGCTTCCAGGTTGCGGATCTTGTTCTCCAGCATGGCCGTGCTGATGGCGGCGTTCTTCACCGAGAACAGGCCGCCGAAGCCGCAGCATTCCTCCTGGTCCTTGACGGGCCGGCACTCGATCCCCTCCGCCTCGTCGAGCAGGAGGCGGGGCTGGTGCTTCACCCCCATGCCCCGCATCAGGTGGCAGGAGGGGTGGTAGGCCACCTTGCGCGGGGGGGCCCCCAGGGACTGCCTCGCGGATGTCCCTGCGGACGGCGCTCCGGTGGATCCTGTGGGCGCCCCCGAGTGCGGCCTCGACGAGGGGCCGGCCGCGAGGCGGGCCTTGAGATCGGCGACCTGCAGCACGTCCACCAGGAATTGGCTGAACTCGTGGCAGCGCGCGGAGACTGCATGGGCCTTGTCCCGGTACGCCCCGTCGTCCTCGAAAAGAAGGTGGTACTGGTGGACCATCATGTCCGCGCAGGATCCGGAGGGGATGACGATGGGGTCCTCGGTGCGGGCCAGCACGTCCACGGCGTGGCGGGCCACGGCGCGCGCGTCGGCGTGGAAGCCGCCGTTGAAGGCGGGCTGGCCGCAGCAGGTCTGGGCCAGGGGGACTTCCACCTCGACGCCGAGCCGCTCGAGGATGGCGACGACCGACAAGCCCACCTCGGGATAGACCTGGTTGATGATGCAGGTGTGGAAGAGCTGGACTTTCTTCGGGGTTTCCGGCAACCGACTCTCCTTCTGGATACGCCTGGAAACCTATCCAAATATCCGGCACGGGGAGGACCCCGCTTTTCGCCGATTTTTGACTTTGATGCAGCAAGTGATTCTGATTTCCTGTGAAAAAGCCATAAATCGGGTGGCGATGTTGAATTTGATTCGTTTTATGAATTATATTTATTCATATGATGAATAACTCTAGGGGGCGTTTCCAACTTCCTTTGTTGGACCGTGGCATGAAAGCGATGCCCGTGGTGGTGGTGACCGGAGCGCGCCAAACGGGAAAGACCACCTTGGTCAGGCACCTGTTCGCGGGAGCTGCCAGGCGTTACTTCACCCTGGACCGCCTGGAAATCCTCGAGCAGGCCCTCGCCCATCCGGAATCGCTCGTGGAAGAAACGCCCCTGACCTTCGACGAGGTCCAGAAGGCGCCCGGCCTATTGTCCGCCATCAAGCGCAAGGTCGACGAGGATCGGAAACCCGGCTTGTTCCTGCTCACGGGATCGGCCAACCTGAGCTTGATGCAGAACGTCTCGGAATCCCTGGCCGGGAGAGCCCTCTACCTGGAACTTCCGCCATTCTGCCCCGTCGAGTGGACCGCCCAGGATGCGAACGCCCTCGGACCCATAGACAGCCTCTTCAGGCCGGATTTCCGCGCGGACGATTGGCCGGAAGGGACCGGCGATTGGAAATCCTGGCTGCTGCGCGGCGGCTTCCCCCCGGTCCTTTCCCTGCCCGATGCCGGCGATCGCGATCTGTGGTTCTCGGGCTATGTCCAGACCTACCTGGAGCGCGATCTCCGCGACCTGGCCCGCATCCCCGACCTTGCGCCGTTCCAGAGGATGATGCGCTTCGCGGCGCAGCGTACCGGCAAGCTCCTGAACCAATCCGACCTGGCGCGTGATCTCGACCAGTCCCAACCAACGACACATCGCCATCTGAACCTCCTGGAAACCGGGTACCAGATAACGCGCCTTCCCGTATACGCGACCAATCCCGTGAGCTCGCTGGTCAAGGCCAGGAAGCTCTTCTGGAACGATTGCGGGCTCGCCGCCTGGCTGGCGGAGATCGGGACCGGGCAGCGTCTCGACGAACGCTTCGACGCCGGCCATTGGCTTGAGCAGGCGGTGTTCCAAACCTTGCAGTCCTGGCGCAGCCTGGACCCGGTGAGAAGGCGGATTTTCTACTGGCGCAACCGCCAGGGACGGGAAGTGGATTTCATCCTGGAGCACCATGGGAAAATCGTGGCTCTCGAGGTGAAGGGCGCGGCGTCGGTGGGACGCGGAGATACGGGCGGGCTGGCCGCCTTCAGGGAAGCGCTCGGGAAAAAGCGGGATTTCGTGCGCGCGGCCGTGCTCTACGGAGGCGCGGAAGCGCGGCTGCTGGGGGAGGACTGCTACGCCCTGCCATTCGGATGGATGTTCCCCGCCACCGCGCCATGATGCTGGCCGGCGTCCGCCGACGCCGGCCGGCGATTCGGTCGGGAGCTCAGCCCCGAGCCTGCGCGCTGGACCCGCGCTCGATGAGCAGGCCCTCGCATTCCAGGGGCCCCTCGTGGGCCATGAGCCGCTGGCGCGGGGACAGGACGTAGGCGAGGATCTTGCGGGCGATCTCGGAGAAGGTGAAGCTGTAGCTGGTGAGATCGGTGTCGGTGGCCGCCTTGCTGTCGTCGAAGCCGCACACGCTCACGTCCTTGGGGACGCGCACGCCGCGCTTCAGCAGGTGGTCGCGGGCCAGGAGCGCCATGCGGTCGTTGGCCCCCACCCAGGCGGTGATCCCCGGCTCCTGGACGGCCGCGGCGAGGATGGGCTCCACGGCGGCCGCCATCTTGAGCTGGTGGAGGTAGCTCAGCACCGAGCCCTGCATCTGCTCCAGGGCATAGGCGGCATGGTAGCCCTGCCCGGCCCCGGCGGCGGCGGCCAGGAAGGCGTCGGCCTGCCTGCGGAAGGCCTCGAGGTCCGGGGAGCCGGTCAGCTCGTGGAAACGGTCGTCGACCTCCTCGATGACGAACTTCCGGACGCCCTCGCCGAAGCCGGCGCCCTGGAAGGCCTGCAGCAGGCCGCGGTAGCGGTACTGGGACCAGAGCTCCTTGTGGCAATAGGAGAGGAAGGCCACCTTGCGGTGCCCCAGCTTGAGCAGGTACTGCCCGAGCTGGCGGCCGGCCAGCTGGCCCGCCACGGTGAAGATCTTGAAGGCCCACCCCGCGAGGTCGCTCTGGTGGTACAGGGAATTGGTCACCGCCATGTCCCAGGTGGTGTCCACCACCGCCACCGGCTTGTCGAGGCCGCCGGGCTTGAATTCCGTCCGCTGCACCTCGCGCAGGGCCTGCAGGGCCTGTTCCAGCTTGCGCTCCGGCAGCATGGAGGTCCACAGGATGTAGCCGAGCACGCTGTACTTCTCCTGCAGCGCGCGGAGCTGGTTGCCCAGCACGGTCTTGCGGCGGTCGGGATCGAAGGGGATGACCACCACGTTGATCCGGCTCTTGCCGCCCTCGCGGCGGATGGTGGAGAGGAACTCGGTGACGGGGTAGCCCCCGAAGGTGATCTTGGAGGAGGCCTCGGCCGCGCCGATGAACACCAAGGTGCCGTGGGCGCGGCGCAGGTTGGGCACCAGGTAGGTCTTCTTGTGGGGCACCACCACCCCTTCGCCGGCGATGGCCTCCATGGCCTTGCGCAGGGTCTTGTAGGAGACCGCGTAGCTCTTCTGCAGATCGCGCAGGGAGGGCATGGGCTCGCCGGCGGGGAAATACCCGTTGAAGACGTCCTTCTCGATCTGCATCTTTAGGCGCTGCCAGCGCTGGCTCTCCCCCGGGGACGAGGAGGGCGCGCGGCCGTTGCGGGCCTCGGCCGGAGCCTGGCCCAGGTAGGCGCCCCGGTTCTTGATCACCGTGATGAGGCCGTCGGCCTTGAGCATGCCCAGGGCCGCGCACATGGCGGCGGCGCTGACCTGGGCCTGGCGGGCCAGCACCCGGATGGGCGGCAGCCGATCGCCGTCCGCCCAGGCGCCGCCGGCGATCTCCTGCTTGACGTGGTCGAGGCTCTTCTCGACGGCGGGATGGAGTCGTTGCACGATCGGACCTCAGAAAGAGATACGGGGAATTACGGAAACACCCCGGACATGCAAGTATAACACTTAACGGACGGGAACGGGCAAGACCTCGAAGCGATCGAGGGCAGCCCTCCAGGCCTCCCGGTCGGCCGGGAAATAGGTCTCCACCGGGAAGGATCGCCGCACCGTCCCCCGCAGATCGCCGGCGAGGTGGCCCAGGGCCTTCGCCTGGATGAGCACGTTGCCCAGGGCGGTGCTTTCCGCCGGACCCGCGAAGACCCGCTCCACGCCCTCGAGCTGCACCGCGTCGGCGGTGAGCTGGTTGAGGAGCTTGTTCTTGCTGCCCCCGCCCACCACGTGCAGGCTGGCGAAGGTCCGGCCCGAGGCTTCGGCGCATTCGCGCAGGGTCTTGGCGTAGAGGAGGGCCAGGCTCTCCAGCACGCAGCGCACCATGGCGCCCTCGCCCTCGGGGACCCGCTGCCCGGTCTCGCGGCAGTAGGCGGCCACCTTGGCGGGCATGTCGCCTGGCTTGCCGAAGCGGGGATCCTCGGGGCGGATGAAGCTCCGGAGGGGCGCGGCGTCGCCGGCCAGGGCCGTGAGGGCGTGGTAGTCCAGCTCCTTGCCGGCCTGGGCCCAGGCGCGGCGGCACTCCTGGACGATCCAGAGGCCCACGATGTTCTTGCGGAACATGATCGTGCCCCCGAAGCCGGCCTCGTTGGTGAAATTCCGGAGGCGGCTGCCCGCGTCGATGACGGGTCCGGGCAGCTCCACCCCGAGCAGCGACCAGGTGCCCGAGGAGAGGAAGGCCCAGCCCCCGTTTCCGGCGGCCGGGGCGGACCCGGAGGACGCCGCGGGCACGGCGGCCACGGCGGCGGCGGTGTCATGGGAGGCGGAGGCGACCACGCGGACGTCCGCGAGGCCGGTCTCGGCGGCGACGTCCGGGAGCAGCGGTCCCAGCACGGTGCCGGGCGGCACCAGGGGCGGGAAGAGGCCCTTGGGCAGGCCCATGCGGTCGATGAGGCCCCAGGCCCAGTCCCCGCGGCCCGACTCCCCTCCGCGGGGGTCGAAGAGCTGGGTGGTGCTGGCCAGGGTGGCCTCGCCCTTGGGGACGCCGGACAGCTGGTAGTTGAACCAGTCACCGATGTTGAGGAAGCGGTCCGCGGCCGCGAGCACGCCGGGCCGCGCCTCCAGGTCCGCGGCCATCTGGTACAGGGCGTTGATGGACATGAACTGGACGCCGGTGGCCGCGAAGATGTCCTCGGCCGGCACCTTGGCGAAGACCTTCTCCATCATCCCGTCGGTGCGCGGGTCGCGGTAATGGTAGGGCAGGGCGACGAGGGGCTCGCACTCCTTGAACAGGACGTAGTCGATGCCCCAGGCGTCGGCGGAGACCCCGGAGATGGGCAGGCCCGCGGCGGCGGCCTTGCGCAGGCCCTCCTTGATCTCGGCCAGGAGGCCGAGCACGTTCCAGCGCAGGGTGCCGGCGATGGACACCGCCCCGTTGGGGAAGCGGTGGATCTCCTCGAGGTCCACCCGCGAGCGCTCCGGGTCCCCGCCCTCGCGGAGGGTCCCGAGCATGACCCGGCCGCTCTCCGCGCCCAGGTCTATCGCCAGGTAATGCCTGTCCATGGCCGCTCCCGCTCCCGCCGCCTCAGCGGGGGAAGGACTGCACGTTGCCGGCGTCCACGTTGAGGATGTTGCCGGTGGACTTGCCCGAGGCGTCGCTCGCGAAGAAGTACACAGCCTCGGCGACGTCCTCGGGGTAGACGTTGCGCTTCAGCATGCTGCGCAGGCGGTAGTGCTCCTCCAGCTGGTCTTCGCCGATCTTGTACGCCTCGGCGCGCTCCTTGCGCCAGCCGCCGTTCCACAGGCCCGATCCGCGCAGGACCGCGTCCGGGTTGACCACGTTGACGCGGATGCCCTTGGGCGCGCCTTCGAGGGCCAGGCAGCGGGCCAGGTGGATCTCCGCGGCCTTGGCGGTGCAATAGGCGGCCGCGCCCGGCGAGGCGGCCAGGCCGTTCTTGCTGGCGATGAAGACGATGGAGGCGTCGAGCCCCTGGGACAGCATCTGCCGGTAGCCGTCGCGGGACACCAGGAAGTAGCCGGTGGCCAGGATGCCGATGTTCCTGTTCCAGATCTCCAGGCTGGTCTCCTCGATCGGCGAGGCCGAGGCGATGCCGGCGTTGGAGACCAGGATGTCCAGCCCGCCGAACTCGCGGGCGCAGACCTTGAAGGATTCGGCGACCGAGGCCTCGTCGGTCACGTTGCAGGCCGCGGTGCGCACGCTGTCCTTGCCGTAGCGCGCCCGGAACTCGGCCTCGGCCTCCTCGAGGGCCCCGGCGTCGATATCGGTGAGGCACACCACGGCGCCCTCCGCGGCCAGGCGGTGGGCGGTGGCCTTGCCGATGCCGCCGGCCCCGCCGGTGATGAGGGCGATGCGGGCCGACAACGGCTTGGGCTTCGGCATGCGCCGCAGCTTGGCCTCCTCGAGGGCCCAGTACTCGATGTCGAAGGCCTCCTGCTCGGGTAGGGCCGCGTACTCGTCGACGGCCTCGGCGCCGCGCATCACGTTGATGGCGTTGACGTAGAACTCGCCGGCGATGCGGGCCGTGGCCTTGTCGGCGGCGAAGGAGAACATGCCGACTCCCGGCACCAGGATGATCACGGGATAGGGATCGCGCATGGCCGGGCTGTCCGCGCGCTTGCAGCGGCCGTAATAGGCCTCGTAATCCTTGCGGTAGCCTTCCAGCAGGATGTCCAGGTTGGCGACCAGGCCTTCCGCGGAGACGCGGGCGGGGTCGATGTCCACGAACAGGGGGAAGATCTTGGTGCGCAGGAAGTGGTCCGGGCAGGAGGTGCCCATGGCCGCCAGGCGCCTGGCGTCCCTGGAGCCCACGAAGTCGAGCACGGCGGGCGAGTCGTCGAAGTGGCCCACCTTGCGGTTCTCCCTGCTGAGCTTGCCGCGCAGGGGAGGCATGAGGCGGGAGGCGAACTCGCGCCGTTCGGCCGGGGGCAGGGCCTCCACCTTGGGCCCGCCGAAGGGGGCCCCGGCCGACTGCGAGTCGATGTAGTCCTGGGCCTTCTGGATCACGCGCAGGGTGTTCTCGTAGCATTCCCGGGAGGTCCTGCCCCAGGTGAAGAAGCCGTGGCCGCCGAGCAGGATGCCCTTGAGGTCCGGCTTGGCCTTGCACAGGGCTTCCAGCTTGAGGCCCAGGTCGAAGCCGGGCCGCTGCCACGG
>CBILQL010000173.1:0-8622 GCA_966238865.1 uncultured bacterium | reverse complement strand
CTCCGCCCAATCCGATGGACCCCGCGTCCCCCATGTAGATCTCGGCGGGCGGGGAGTTGTACCAGAGGTAGGCGAGCAGGGCGCCGATCATGGCCGTGCAGATGGGGAAGAGCTCGTCGCCTCCCGGGATGTAGGGGATGAGGAAGTACTTGGAGAGGATGGCGTTGCCGGAGATGTAGGCCGCCACGCCCGCGAACAGGGCCGTGGTGATGAGCGGAACCGAGACCAGCGAATCCAGTCCGTCGGTGAAGTTGGCGCCGTTGGCGCTCGAGGTCGTCACCAGGCAGATGAGCAGGATGAAGGCCCAGTTGGGCAGGTAGGGGAACCAGATCTCCGGCTTCACGAAGGGCACGGTGACGTGCCCGGAGAGGCCGGGGATGAACTTGTAGGCGAACACGGCCACGATCAGGGAGAAGAGGAAGTAGAGGGAGAGGCGCAGGCGGGCCGAGATGCCGTCGGCCTTCAGCTGGTAGTCGGCGCGCGAGAGCCTGCCCTGGGCCACCAGGCGCTTGTTGCGGATCTTCATCACGTCGTCGATGCCGCCGATGGCGGCGTAGGCGGCCATGATCACCAGGGCGGAGATGGAATAGGCGTTGGCGCGCGCGAAGCACAGGGAGGCGATGAGCACCGAGCCCACCAGCAGCATGCCGCCCAGGATGGGAGGCGGGCGCCGCTTCCCGTGCTCGAAGTCCGAGGTGGCGTCCATGCGGTGGAGCCAGGCGATGAAGGGCGGCATCAGCAGGAAGACCAGCAGGGAGGCGAACAGGGAGGCGGCCCCGGCGCGGAACAGGCGGTCGGAGAAGAGGCTCACGCCCGTGAGGCGGAAGAGGAGGTCAGAGAGCATGGGGAGGGGTCTTCTGCATGTAGCGTTCCGGATTCCTAGGGGCTGTGCTTGGCCTGCAGCCGGATCTTGATCTCGGAATACAGGTCCTTGAGGCTGTCCTCGATGGAGATGATCGGCTTCCAGCCCGTCAGCGTCATTATCTTTTCCGGTGAGCCCACAAGCAAGGGGATATCGATGGCCCGCTCCAGGGAGGGGTCGATGCGGATCTCGATGGGGCAGCCGCTCACCCCGATCAGGTAGTGGACGAGGTCCCGGATGGTGCGGGCCTTGCCGGAGCACACGTTGTACACCTCCCCGGCGGTCCCGCGCTTGGCCAGCATGGCGATGGCCCGCGCCTGGTCGCGGACGTCCAGGTAGTCCCGCGACACGTCCAGGTTCCCGGTGTAGATGACCGTCTCCCCGTCGTACATCTCGATGGTGGCTATCTGGGCCGCCACCGAGGGCAGCACGAACTTGCGCTCCTGGAAGGGGCCGGTGGAGCTGAAGGGCCGCACCACCACCACGTCCAGGTTGTGGGCGGCGTGGTATTGCCGGGCGAGGAGCTCGCAGGAGGCCATGGCGGTGGCGTAGGGGGTGAAGGGGATGGGAGGGTCCGTTTCCCGGTGGATGACGTCCACCACGCCGCGGCCCGCCCCGTAGATCTCGGAGGAGGACACCAGGATGACCCGCGCCTTGGGCACGGTTAGGCGCACCGCCTCGAAGAGGTTCTGGGTCCCCAGGATGAGGAATTGCAGGATGGCGTTGGGGCGCATCTGGCTGGATCCCAGGGAGAAGGACTGGGACACCATGTGGTAGATCTCGGCGGGACGGGTCTCGCCCAGGACCTGGAGCAGGTTCTTGAAGTCGAGCATGTCCCCGGTGATGTAGGTGACGTGCTGGAGCGTGGTCTGGGCATCCGGGTCGTCTCCGGAATAGGACACGAGGTGGTCCTTGCCGTGGCTGAGCAGGCTGAGGAGATGGTAGCCGAGGCAGCAGGTGCCCCCGGAGACCAGCACGCTCACGGGCCGCGGCCTTCGGCTTGGCCGGCCCGGTTGGCCACCGCCGCCACCGCCTCCAGCACCAGGGCCTTGTCCACCTCGCGCACCGGCCCCGCGTTGCCGATGCGGTCCGGCAGGATGTAGACCCGCTGGCCGGCGTCCACTTTCTTGTCCAGGCCCATCGCCTCCCAGGCCTTCTCCGGGTCCAGGCGCCTGGGAAAGGCCTTGGGCATGCCCAGCTTGTCCAGCAGGGCGTTCTGGCGCTCCTCGTCGGACGGGGCGAGGCGGCCGAGCAGGACCGCCAGGCGGGCCGCGGAGCGCATGCCGAGGGCCACTGCCAGGCCGTGGGTCAGGTTGCCGTACCCGGCCAGCACCTCGTAGGCATGGCCGAAGGTGTGCCCGTAGTTGAGGATGGCCCGCCCTCGGTCCCCGGTTTCATGTTCGTCGTCGCCGACCACCTCGGCCTTGATGGCGCAGCAGCGGAGCACGGTCTCGCGCAGCGTCGCCGCGTCGCGCGCCAGCAGCGCCTCCGCGTTCCGGTCGAGGTAGGCGAAGAATTCCGCGTCGCGGATGATCGCGTACTTGACCACCTCCGCCAGGCCGGCCAGGAACTCGTCCCGCGGCAGGGTTTCGAGGGCGTCCAGGCTGATGGCCACCGCCTTCGGCTGGTAGAAGGCGCCTATCATGTTCTTGCCCAGGGCGTGGTTGACGCCGGTCTTGCCGCCCACGCTGCTGTCCACCATGGAAAGCAGGGTGGTGGGCGCCTGGACGAAGGGGATGCCGCGCATGTAGATGGAGGCCGCGAAGCCGGCCATGTCCCCGACCACTCCGCCCCCGAAGGCCACCAAGGTGGACTTGCGGGTGTATCCGTGCCGCAGCATGAAGGTGAGCAGCTTGCCCACCGACTTGAGGTTCTTCTCCTCCTCGCCGGCCATGAAGAAGAAGATGCCGGGGTCGCCGAGGGCGGTGCGCATGCGCTCGAGCATGGGCCGCTGGCGGGCCTTGAGGTTTGAGTCGGTGACGATGAGGGCGCGCCGGGGGCATCCCGCCTTGGCGGCCACCGCGTCGATATGGCCGGAGAGGTCGCCTTCCACGTAGATGGGGTAGCTGCGATCCCCCAGCTCCACCCGCAGGGGCTTCAGCTCCTCCACCTGCAGGCGGTGGACGATGCGGCGGGTGAGCACGTGGTGGGGCATCTTCTCGTCCGACTCGAAGCGGAGGTCGGCCAGCGCGTACAGCGGAGCGCGCTCCGCCAGCATCTGCTTGATCTTGGCCAGCTTGGCCCCGTCGTCGAGGCCCGCGAGCAGGGGGCGGCTCTCCTTCTTGCGGTTGACCCGCTCCAGGATGACGTCCGGGGAGGCCTCGAGCCCCACCAGGACGCCGCCCTGGCGCACGATGCCGATGGCCTCGGGGTTGAGCAGGGTGCCGCCGCCCAGGGAGGCGACCATGGGCCCCTGCCCGCTGATCTCGCGGAGGGCCTCCACCTCCATGCGCCGGAAGGCGGGCTCGCCCTCCTCGGCGAAGATGGCCGGGATGGTCTTGCCGGTCTTCTCCTCGATGACGCGATCGAGATCGAAGAATTTCCAGCCCAGGGACGCCGCGGTCAGGGAGCCGATGCGGCTCTTGCCGGAGGCCATGAAGCCGGTAAAGTAGATGTTGCGCGTGAGCGGAAGGGGCATATTCGTGTGGGGTTGGGGGTCAGCGGGCGGCCAGTTGTTCCCGGGCGGCCCGATAGAACAGGGCCGCATCCGGCTCGGCGCCGGTCCACAGCTTGAAGGCGGCGCGGCCCTGGTGCACCAGCATGCCCAGGCCCCCGACGGTTTTGAGGCCGCGGGCCCCGGCTTCGAGGAGGAAGCGGGTCTGTTCCGGCGCGTAGACGATGTCATAGGCCACCTGGCCGGGGCGCAGGAGGTCCTCGGGCACCGGGCTGGACCCGATGTCGGGATGCATGCCGATGGGCGTGGCGTTGACGATCACGTCCACCTCGTCCATCACCGCGTCGAGATCGGTGAGCGCGACGGTCTCCATGGTCCGGCCCGGGCCGTTGCCGGCCTTGGATCGGATCTCGGCCTGCAGGCGCCGGCTCTTCTCCGCGTCCCGGCCCGCCAGGACGATGCGGCGGGGCATCCCCTCCAGGGCCAGGGCGAAGGCGATGGTGCGCGCCGATCCGCCGTTGCCGATCACAGCCACGGTCTTGCCGGTGAAGGAATGCCCGGCCTCCCGGAAGCCCTCCAGGAACCCCTGCCCGTCGGTGGTGGTGCCGGTGAGGCGCCCGTCCTCGTTCACGATGGTGTTGACGGCGCCCATCAGGCGCGAAGTCTCGCTCAGGGAATCCAGGACCGGGATCACCGCCTGCTTGTGCGGCAGGGTCACGTTGGCGCCCCTGAACCCGAGGATGCGCAGGGACTCCACGGCCGCTTTCACGTCGGCGGGGCGGACCCGCAGCGGCACGTAGACGAAGTCGAGGCCGAGCGCCGCGAACGCGGCGTTGTGCATGGCCGGCGAGAGGGAGTGGGAGACCGGATCCCCCAGGATGGCGATCGGCCGAGTTGTTCCGCGGATTTCGATCATGGACGGAGTGTTCCGGCGGCTTTCCGTCCCGGTGATCCCGAGGCGTAGGCGCCGGCGATGATTCCTTCGAGGAAAAGTAATAATATCGCCGCCAGGAAGAGCCACTTCCACAGGGGACGCACCGAGGTCCGCAATTCTCCGCCCGCCTCCGGCCGGGCGACCACGACGCGTCCCTTGAACGGTTCGAAGCCCTTCAGGAACTCGGCCTTCCGGTCCAGGTTCCACCGTTCCCAATCCTGTCCGTCCTTGGCCTGCGCGGGCCCGACAGGTTCCAGGTTCACGGCGAACACCACGGTGTCCGTCCCAAGGACCGCGGTGTGCAGGCCCGGCTTGTCGAAGGGCCCCACGCGCAGCCGGCCGCCCTCGGACCGGACGCGGGTGAAGGGACGGCCGTCGGGATCGCGCACCTCCGCGCGCAGGCCCGGCTCCGCCGCTTGGAGACGCAGCACGGAATCCGGCGCCACCGCGCGGTTGGCGGTGAGCCCTCCCGCGCCTTCCTGGAAGGCCTGGTGGAGAAGCGGGACCAGCGGCGACACGCCCAGGTCGGTCCAATCCAGGTCGTCCAGGTCGGTGGTCCACAGCAGCACCCGCCCCTGGTGGAACCTGCGCGCCGCCAGCACCGGCTCCCCGCCCTGCCGAAGCAGCACGTCGGTGCCGGAGTCGGGCGCGAAGGCGAAGCGCATGCGCACCGCTTCCGGGGCGCCGCGCACCGTACCGGGCGCACCGGGAACGGCACGGGGCGCACCGTTCGCGTCCGCGGCCATGCCGCCCAGCCGCGCCAGCGCCTGGACATCGGCCTCGACGCGCGCTTTTTCCGGCGCCGTCACCACCGCGCCCAGGCGGCCCATGCGCAGGGGCTGGAGCAGGAAGCGGTTCAGCAGGGGGATGTCGCTTTCCCGGCCCACGCCCACGATCAGGCTGCCGCCCCGCTTCACGAACTCGACGATGCGTCCGTAGGCGGCCGCGTCGGTGTTGCGTTCGTTGGAGAGATAGACGAGACGCGGAGCGGTTTCGCCTCCCAGGGGAAGATCGCGCGCCGCGGCCACGTGGACGATGCGCCGGAAGTAGTTCTCCCGGCCCAGGCTGGGTAGCGACGCCATGGAGCTGCCGGCATGGGCCAGCACCAGGCGCCCGGGATTGGGGAAGCAGAAGTACCAGTCTTCGGCGGCGAAGCGCCGCTCGGCGAAGCGCCGTCCGGCGATACGACCCCCGGTGGAGCCCCGCGCGGCCGATCCGGCCGGTGCCGCGGCATCCCCGAGCGACAGGCGGCCCGCGGTGCGGGCTCCCTCCGCGAGCGGCAGGACAATCTCGGCCGCGAGGGCGTCCCCGCCGCCGGCTTTTTCCAGCCGCGTCTCCTGGACCACTCGATCCCCTACCCAGGTCCGCAGCCTGGGCTCGCCGTCCGCGGCCGCGCCGGGAGCGAGAACGGCCCGCAGGGTCACGGACGGATCCCGGGCCGAGGGCACGGCTTTCACCGCGGCGAAGGCGGAAAGGCGGGAGCCCTCCTCGCCGAGATCCCAGAGCACGAGGCGCAGGCCGGGACGCTCCCGCAGGGCCTCGATCAGCGCCTGGCGCGCCGGGAGGAGATCCTCCCAGGCGAAGACCGGCAGGTAGGCGCGCGTCTCCCCGGGGCGCGCGTCCAGGGCGGACAGCAGTCGCGCCGCCGCCTCCCCGTAATCGCCCCGGCGTGCCGAGGCTTCGGCCAGGCCGGCCCCGTCGGCGAGCAGGGGAACAGTCAGCGCGCGCACGCCCAGGGCGGAGTCCAGCTCGCGGACGAACCGGCGCTGCCTGCCCAGGGCGTCCAGCTCCGCCCGCCCGCCTTCGCCACCTCCGTCCGCGTCCGAGGCCGCGCCCGCCGCGTCCGTCGGCACCAGGCCGTAGGCCCCGTTATGCACCAGGACGGCGGCCGCCGCCACGTCTCCGGCCCGCGCCGCGGACTTGGCGTTCAGCACCGGGTTCATCAGCGCCAGGAGCAGGCAGAGGATGAGCAAAGTGCGGACGAGGAGCAGCAGCAGGTTCTTGAGGCGATGCCGCTGCATCGATTTGGCGAAGCGCTCCTCGACGAGCAGGAGGCTCGGGAACGGCTCCTTGCGCAGACGCTGCCGGCCCAGGAAATGGATGACCAGGGGGACGGCCAGCAGGGCCCCCAGCCAGAGGCTCACGGGGCTCAGCAGGGAGAACATTCAGGACCCCTGGAGCATCCGGCGCATGGCCTGGAAATAGGGGAGGGTGGTCTCCAGGGTGATCATGCGCGCGCCCAGGTTGTGGCATTCCGCCAGCAGGGACTCGCCGTGGGCCTTGAGGGTCTCCAGGTATTGCGGGCGCAGGTGGCGGGCCGAGATGCGGAGGGTCTTGCGCGTCTCCATGTCCTCCAGCTCCAGGTTGGTGCCGTCCAGGAAGGCGCTTTCCAGCGGAGCCAGGATGCGCACCACGGTGAGCGCCTGGTTCTTGAAGCGGATCTCCCGCAGGCCGGACAGGATGGCCTCCGGCTCCTGCCACATGTCGGTGAAGAGGAAGGTCATGCTGCCGGACTTGAGCCGTCCCGCCACCTTCCCGAACAGGACCTTGAGGTCGGTGACGCCGGCGGGCTCCAGCGATTCCAGGGATTGGATCACCTGGCGCAGGTGGGCCGGGCTGTTGCGCGGCGGAATGAAGGCGGACAGGTCGCCGGCGCCGCAGGCCAGGGACACCGCGTCCCGCTGGCTGAAGGCCATCATGGCCACCGACGCCGCCAGCACCGCGGCATATTCCAGCTTGGTCACGTTGCCGTTACCGCCCTTGCCGCCGCCGTAGCCCATGGACCGCGAGCTGTCCACCACCAGGTAGGCCGCGGCGTTGGTCTCGTCCCGGAACTGGCGCGTCACCAGCTGCCCGCTGCGGCCCAGCACCTTCCAGTCCAGGTGCTTCAGGTCGTCGCCGGGGACATAGCCCTTGTACTGCGAGAACTCCGAGGAGAAGCCGTGGAACGGCGACAGGTGGCGGCCGGCCAGAGTGCCTTCGAGCACGAGGCGGGCCTTGAGGGAGAGTCCCTTGAGGGTGGAGAGGTAGGCGGGGTCGAGGACGGCGTTCAGGTCCATTCAGGCGTCATGGCTCTCCGGCCACAGCTGGTATCCCTTCGCCGCCTCCGTCTCCCCGGCAGCCGCCGCGAACTTGCCCTTGTCGTAGAGCTCGCCCATGCGGGCCTTCAGCTCGTCGAGGCCGAGCTTCTGCGCCGCGGAGATGAAGATGGCCTGGGGGTGGTGGGCCTTGAGGAAGTCCAGGCGCTCCGGGGCCAGGGAGTCGATCTTGTTGAACACCGTGATCCGGGGCGTGTCCGCCGTGCCCAGCTCGTTGAGGATGCGGGCGGTGATCTCCATCTGCTCCTCGAAGTCCTCGGCGCCGGCGTCCACCAGGTGGAGGATGAGGGTGGCCTGGGAAACCACCGAGAGCGTGCTCTTGAAGGAGGACACCAGGCCCACCGGCAGCTTGCGGATGAACCCCACCGTATCCGAGAGCACCGCCGTCTTCTGGGGTCCCAGCCAGATCTTGCGCGTGGTGGGATCCAAGGTGGCGAAGAGGCGGTCCACGGCCTCCACCCCGGCGCGGGTGAGCGCGTTCATCAGCGTGGATTTGCCTGCGTTCGTGTACCCGACGAGCGCGGCGTGGAAGGTGGGGATGCGCCGATTGTGCTGGGAGATCCGGATCTCCTCCATCTTCTCCAGCTTGCGGTTGAGATCGGCGATGCGCTTGCGCACCAGGCGGCGGTCCGTCTCCAGCTGGGTCTCGCCCGGGCCCTTCATGCCGATGCCCACGCCGCCGGCCTGGCGGGAAAGGTGGGTCCAGGCATTGGTGAGACGGGGCAGCATGTACTCGAGCTGCGCCACCTCCACCTGCACCTTGGCCTCCGCCGTCCTGGCATGCTTGGCGAAGATATCCAGGATGATGCCGCTGCGGTCCAATATCTTGCAGGTGATCTTGCCTTCGAGCTTCTTGACCTGGGATCCGGTCAGGTCCTCGTCGAAGATCACCAGGTCGGCCTTGTGGCGGTCCACCATGTCCGCGATCTCGCGCACCTTGCCTTCGCCCACCAGAGTGGTGGGATCCAGGGAGGCGCGGCGTTGCATGGTGGTCTCCACCACGTCGGCGCCCGCCGTATCCGCCAGGCGTTCCAGCTCGGCCAGGTGTTCGCGCAGGGTCTTGGCCGGCAGGTCCAGCGTCCCCACGCCAACCAGAACCGCCTTCTCCCTGGGC
>CBILQL010000172.1:0-8623 GCA_966238865.1 uncultured bacterium | reverse complement strand
CGCTGCCGGTGTACCGCGACGCCGATGGGTCCGCAGTGCAGGACCTCGCCCTGACCGCCGACTACCGGAAGGACGGTGAAATCAGCGTCCTGGTCCGGGAAGGCCGGGACACCCTGCAGGGTCTCATCCTCTCCCTGGTCCCCTTCCATCCCGACGATGCGGCCAGCCCCGGACTTTCGGGCGGGCAGCCTTTCGCCTTCCGCAACCTCCGCCGTCCCGCGCCTTATACCCTCAAGGTGAAGCGCGACGGCCACAAGGAACTGTCCAAGGTGGTGGAACTCACGGCGGGGGCCGCCTCGCTCCCGGTGGTCCTGTCCTATCCCACCAGCCGGATCCGCCTCTTCGTCACCGGCGACGGCCGGCAGGGGAGGGGCGTGGACGTCTCCCTCGACGGCCAGCGGCTGGAGGAGGACGCCGACACGGCCGGCCTGTACCTGAGCGCGGCGCGGATCAAGCCGGGCCGCTACGAGGCCACCGTGCGGGACCTGGACACCGGCCTCATCCCCATGGCGTCCCATTTCATCGATCTCGGCGAGGACAGCATCCGCACCGATACACTCTTCATCCCCTTCCGCAAGGCGGCGATCGCCGACTCCACCATCGGATCGCCGCTTCCGGTGCGCGTGGCCCGCACAGATTCCGTGCGTCCGCTGCCGGGCGTGACAGCCTTGCTGTTCTACCGCCGGGAAGGCGCGTCCCTTTGGGACTCCCTGGCCCTCGATTCGGCCGCCGGCGGCTTCGCCGGGACCCTGCCGGAGCAGGAGCGCGCCGGCGACTACGAGTATTTCCACCGCGTGACCGCGCCGGGAGGCGTGCGCATCGGCGTGGAGACCGGCGAGGGCGGGGCGCGGGGAACCGCGCCTTTGGCCTATAACGACTTCCAGTCCCCGTCGCGTTTCCGCCTGCGGGACCCGTTCCTGCTCCAGGCCGTGGCGCTGTCGCCCCAGCGCCTGGAGGCGGATACCTCCCTGTATTCCCTGGGGGCGCGGGACATCTGGCAGGTGCACGTGCGCGGCGAGAACGGCCGCAGCCTCGACGCCTGGTTCGACGCCAAGGCCGCCGCCGGCGATACCGCCTATTCCGTGGCCTGGTCCTTCGCGGACGGGGATCTCGCCCGCAGCCTGGGACTCAGCCTCGCGCCCGACAGCGCCTCGCCGCGCCTGTGCCGCTTCCGCGGCGGAAGCAGCGCCCGCGAGGAAGCCCTGCAGGTCTTGTGCGACGTGCGCATGGGGGCGGTGCGGATGCGCAAGACCTTCCTCGTCCGCATCCAGGACCTGTCCCCGGTCTCGGTCGGAATCCGGTACGTGAAGGAGAACCGCGTCCTGGAACCGGACGGCGCCTCCCTGCCGCTTGCCAACGACAACGCCGCCGGCTACGCCTTCTCGGCGTTCGCCCTGACCGCCGACGGCCGCTCCTCCACCAGCGCCCCGCGCTGGTCCATCGGCGAGGACAGCGCGGCCGGCAGCCTCGATCAGCAGGGGCTCTTCGTCCCCGATCCCGCGGTGGCGCGCGGCGCGGTCCTGCGCATCGACGACACCCTCTCAGTCGCCGGCGGGGAGCGCAAGCACTTCGCCTTCCGCGCCAACCTGGCCACCTTCGCCCAGGTGACGCCCGGGTCCCAGGGAAGGTCCGTGATCACCGACGGCGAAGGCACCGTGCTCGACTTCAACCGGGCCGGCCTGGCCAAGGCCTTCACGGTGAGCGTGCGGAAGCCGAAGGTCAGCGGACTGATGCAGGCCTCCTCCGGCGAGGAGGTGGTGGGGGAGATCCTCGACATCGAGCTCAGCGAGAGCCAGCCCTTCAAGGCCGACAGCGGCGCCGTGCTGAGGATGCCTGTGGCCGGCGGCATCGCCCGCCGCAGCACCGTGTTCCTGGGACATTGGAACAGCGCCAGGCTGGCCTGGGAGAAGGTGGCGGAGGCCAAGGCCGATACCGCCGTGCAGGGCACCGTGTACGGCTTCTCGAAGTACGCCGTCCTCATGGGCAGCCTGCCCCTCGGCGCCTACGACATCGTCGCCAAGCCCAATCCGTTCTCGGCCCACGACCCCTGGGGCCTGCAGCTGGGGTACAAGGTGTCGTCGGACGTCTCCGCCGTGGTCGGGGTGCGCGTCGAGGTCTACAACATGATGGGCGACAAGGTGTACGAGAGCCAGGAGGTCCAGCTGAGCAAGGGCCAGGCCGTCGTGCCCGGCACCCACAAGGCCGATCCCCTGTCGCCGGAGCGGCGGCTCGCCCTGGGTCCCTTCGTCTGGGACGGCCGCGACACCAAGGGGGAGATTTGCCGCAACGGCCGCTATCTCCTGAAGCTCGTCGTCCGTGACGGCAGCGGCCGCAAGGAATACCTGAAGAAGGTGGTGATGCTGAAATGACGAGCCCAGCCCGACCCTTTGCGACGCTGCTCGCGGCCCTGGCGGCCTGCCTGCCCGCCGCTCCCCGCGCCTACGAGGTGTCCTCGGCGCCCGGAGCCTTCGCCCCCGTTCCCATCGGCGGACGGGGCACGGCCCTGGCCGGCGCGCAGACCGCGGCGCCTTATGGCGTGGAAGCGCTGCTCTACAACCCCGCCGCCATGGACGCCACCGAGAAGTGGGCCGGCGGCTACTACTACTCCGACATGTACGCGCTGGTGCCCTACCACTTCACCGCCGGCCTCTACCGCCTTCCCGGAAAGCCCTTCGTGGTGGGCGCGGCATGGATCCAGAACGGCGACGAGGTCTATTCCGAGAACGAGGTGCTGCTCGCCGGCAGCTACGCCAAGGGATGGGTGCGCCTGGGGGCGGCCTACAAGCTGCGGTTCGCCGGCACCGGCGGGGGCGGCGTATCCTTCGTGGACCCGGAGCAGGGACTCGATCGCAAGGTGGACGGCCGGGCCCTCGGCCTGCTCGGCTTCGACGTGGGGGCGACCATCCAGCCCTTCGGCCCGAAATACGTCCTGGGCGTGAGCTTCAAGGACCTGTTCTCCCGCATTTCCTGGAACACCGGCAACGATGCCGGCACCGCCGAAGGCGAATACGCGGAATACGTCCCGGTCTCCCTGCGATACGGCTTCCTCTTCGATCCGGATCCCTTCCTGGACCTGGTCGTGGACGTGCAGCCCGGCCTGTACCATGACGCTGTCTCCAAGCTGGCCTCGGGCCTCGAAATCATCCCGCTGGAAGCCTTGAGGGACGGCTGGCTGAAGCAGCATGTCCACGATCTGCTGGCCCTGCGGGTCGGCTACGGCCGCAACCTGTTCACCAACGAGGCTTCCCACCGCCTGGCCCTGGGGTCGGGACTGGCCTATAGGTACATGGGCATGCGCCTCATGGTGGATCTGGGATACGAGTGGAACTTCAACTTCGAGGACCACGACAACCTGCGGATGGGCTTCACCCTGTCGCGGTGAGCGCCCTCGGCCTGCCGGTCAAGGCTTTGCGGACAGAGCCTAAGGAATGGCCGTGAACGATCGCATGTACAGATCTCCCGCCAGCGAATATTCCGCCGTGGTCGGGGTCTTCCGGATCTTGCGCTGACGCATGTAAAGCACGGTGAAATTCCTGCCGATGGTGCTGAAGTCGTCGGATGCCGCCGAATCCGCGGAATAGAACGAGGGATAGTAGGGGTTGTACGGGGCCGCCATGTCCGCGGGGTTGGAGGTATAGGTTCCATGCGATTCGTCTATCACCTGGCCGCCGACCCAGGAAACCGCATCCGTCGAAGTCATCAGGACGAGCCTGCGCCATAGCCTGGCTCCATGTCCCGCGCCCTCCCATTCCACCTTGTGGGCGAGCAGGAAGTATTTCCCGAGCGGCGCGCAATATGCCGCGTCGGAATGCACGTCATAATGGGCGATGTTCAGATCGCCCCGCGTCCAAGGCAGCAACGGCCTGCCAGTGCCGGTGAGGCCGTCCTGATCCCAGGAGCCGGAGCTTCCCAGCTTTTTCCATCGGGTCCGATCGATGCTTCCCCGTTGCGCCTGGGCGATCGCATCGGCCACCTTCACCCTGGCCACCGCCGTGTATCCGCGGCTCCGCGCATCGACATGCTCGGTGTAATACAGGTAGAAAAAGTCGCTGCCCCCTTCCCTGACGACGACGTAGGGGATGCCGGAAATGTTGCTGAGGTAGGGGGAGGCGGATCCCGCCGGCACGTCGCCGATGGCGTCGTAAGCGGGGCGGATGGCGTCCCCGGCATACTTCCAGGTCGCGCCGTTGTCCGCGGAATAGGCTAGGCCTATGGCGTATCGGCGGTCGGCGTTGGCGTTTCCCGGAGCCGACCAGTCCAGGTTGGAACGTTCCAGGTGGGTGAATCCCAGGAAATGCGCGGCCGGGCTTTCGATCACCGTGGGCGTGTCGATCCGGTAGAGGTTGGCGATGAAGCCCGCGGCTTTCGTGATCGAGTCGCAACGGTTCGTGCAGGTCGAGCCGGCGTAATTCCTGCCGAGATGGGCGACGAGGCTGGCCTCGTCGGTGACTCCCTGCCACATCTGGGGCAGGGGCGATTTGTCGAAGGCTTCCTTCTGGGAGACCATGCGGGCGAAGATGTTCCCGCCTTCGACGGAACCTCCAGCGTACCAGCTGTATCCCCAAGGGCTGGTCCAGAAAACGAGCTGTTGTGGCGTCCGGGAGCGCCAGTTCCGCACCAGGGCGAGGGGCGCATCGATGCGCATCGGATGCTTGAAAACGGTTTTCGTGACGCAGGCGACGGTATCGAGGCCGGCCTCCGAGTATAATTCCACGAAGGGGCCGGCTTTGAAAGTCTGCCCCTCCACGTTGCCCCGGATTGCCGCCAGCAGGATCAAGGCCGACAGACGGATATATTCACGTCCGCGATCCGGACCTATCCCGGCGTGGATGCTTCGCTTCATCCGTTCCTGCCCGATCGCATGCCGACACTCAGAATCTAAATAGGGAATCGGGAGGCCGCGCCCCCGGCCCGGATCAAATCCCCAGCCGGACCCCGAAGAGGTAGTGGCGGTCCTCGAGCTGCCCCACGTACAATCCCGCCTCGTCCGCCCAGGTGGTGAACTCCATCTGGAAGAAGAGCAGGTTGAGCATCAGTCCGTAGGCCGGGTACCCGCCCTTGAATCCGCCCCGCACCTGGGCCAGGGACAGGTTCATTTCCGCGCCCATGTTGACCTTGGTGAGGAAGGGGCGATCGGCGAGAACGTCCTGGATGTCCAGGGCGAAGTTCACGTACCGGAGCATGCCCTGCTTGCGGAGGACTGCGGGGAGGTAGGCCAGCCCCACGCTGTAGGTGGCCGGGACCTTGTCGCCGTCCAGGGTCAGGAACAGGTTGTACATCACCGCGCCGACGCGGAGCTCGGTGGGGACGATGTCGTAGAGCACGCCGGCGGTGTACCCCAGGCCGAAGCCGGGCTCGTAGATCTTCTGCTTCTCGCGGTCGATCTGGGCGTCGAGGCTGTCGCCGGCGGTCTGGTATTCCTGGATGCCCAGGCTCTGATCGAAGGTGCTGTAGGTGGCCAAAGTGGGGGAGAATCCGATGCTCAGGCCGGGAAGCACGTCGATGGCGCCGGCCACCTTCAGGGCCACGTCGGTGCGCACCCTGGCGGCGGCGGAGGGCATGTAAATCCCCTTGTCCAGCATGAATTGGCCCGAGGATCCCAGGAACCAGGCGGCCCCGATGCCGAGGGGCAGGTCCGGATCCGTGCTGCGGGCGGCGAAGTGCATTTCCGGCGCGCTGCCGAAGCCCATGGGCTTGCGGTCGAAGATCATCATGTCGTCGACCAGGGTGGCGTCCTCGGCCATGGCATCCATCCCGGAGAAGCTGTCGGAATGCTCCCCGGCGATGTTCAGGGCATCGCCGGCCACGCCGAAGAAGTCGCCCATGTCGAACTTGAGGGACATGCCGGCATCCAGAGGGGTGTTGAGCCGGGCCAGGCCGGCGGGGTTGTAATAGATGCCGTTGTAGTCGTCGGACAGGGCCACGAAGGCCTCGCCCATGCCCAGGGCCCGGCCGCTCAGGTAGCGGGGACCGGGCACGGCCTGCACGGCGGCGGCCGTAGCCAGCAACGAGGCGGCCGCCAGGACTGCGGCCCGGGGACAGGCGTCCCCGGGGGCGCGGCGTTCCGTGCGGAAGGGTCGGCTCGGCTGCATGTCAATTCCCCTTCTTGAATCCCTTCACCTTGGACCGGTTGCACAGGTCGAAGGTGGAGACCGTATCCACCAGCCTGGGCGAGGCCGTGGAATCGAGGGTGATAAGGACCTTTTCGCGCGTATCCTCGGAGCCGTTCCAGAAGATTTGGCCGCGGCGCTCCGGCCGGGCGAGCAGGGCCGCCGGATCGATGGACGCGGTGTAGCGGTCGTAGAAGGCCCGCTCGGCGGCTTCGTCGGCCTCCCCGTCCAGGTTGTTGTCCGCCTTGTCCTCGTCGGCCTTGTACCTGGCATTGGCGGGATCCGGGGCTCCGCGGGAATCCTCGTCGACGCGCCCGTCCCCGTCGTTGTCCAGCCCGTCCAGCAGCTCCTCGTCCACGCAGCCGTCGCCGTCGTTGTCGATGCCGTCGAACACCTTGTAGATCACGATGGCGGCTCCCGCCTCCTGGACGAATTTCTTCACCTGGGTCACGGCGGTGTCGTCCACCTTCTCCTTGTCGCCCAGCTGCGCCTTGGCCTTGATGCAGGCCGAATCGGCGGGGGCGCATTGGGTGCTGTCCGCCTTCCCGAGGGCGGAGCCGAGGAAGAGGTCGATGGCAGCCCCGCTCTGGGCCAGCAGGGTCTCGGACTTCTCGAGGAGGTCGTTCAGGGCCTGGATCTTGGCCGTGTCGTTCTTGAGGTCCGCCAGGTTGGCCATGATGCTGTCGGGGTTTAGCTTGGCGGGATCGGTGAAGTCGATGATGCCGGAAAGGAGGTTGTCCCTGGCGTCGATGCGGCCATCGCCGTTGAAATCCGCCAGGGCCAGCACCGCGGAGATGGCCGAGGAGACGGCATAGTCCCCGGAATAGCGCCCCAGCGAGACTTTGCCGTCGCTCCGGTCGGTCGTGTCACGGTCCACCAGCAGCCCCAGGAACTTGTTGATGCCCCGGTTGGCCACGTAGATGACGTCCTTGACCGAATCCGGCTCGCCGAGGAACGGGATGGAGTTCCCCGTGTTCACGGAGAAGGTCTGGACCAGCTTGAACATGTTGATGTTGTGGACCAGCAAGGTGCACTTGGCGGCGCCGTAATAGGCCTCCGACTTGCCGGAATCCTTGGACAGGGCGGTCTCGAAATGCGCCAGGGCCTGGGAGTACTTCGCCTTCCGAAGGAGGATCTGGCCCTCCAGGATGTGTTCGTCGGCGGTCTCGGGCTCGATTCCGACGCTGTCCTTGAAGATGTTGCAGCCGGGGAACAGCGGGAGGGTGATCAGGAATAGGGTCGCCATCCAGAGGCGGCCGCGCCGTTTCGCCATGCATGGATTCTATCACCCCCGCATTTGGGGGGGCAAGGACCAATTCCGGACCGGCGCGATTGGCGGAATCGGGGAGAGTCTGGCCTTGCGGGACAAGCGTGTCTCAGCGGATGAGCCGGAACACCCGGTAGCCTTTTTCCTGGGCCATGGTTTCGCAGGAGGAAAAGCGGCCGCGGGCCTGGGCGGGATAGTCCAGGAACTGGTTGGCCACCAGCAGCAGGCGGCCGTCCGGCGACAGGCGGAGGAGCGACGCGTCCAGGACGTGCCCGGGCAGGCCGTAATCGGTTTCCGCGCCGCGATGGAAGGGCGGGTTGGAGAGGATGAGGTCGAATTCCCCGTCCACGCCATCCACCCCAGCGGGCAGGTCGGCCAGGTCGGCGCAGAGGACGCGCGCCGGAGCCGGGGAACCGGCGAGGTTGCGGCGGGCGGCGGCCACCGCCGCGGCGCTGGAGTCGACGGCGACGACCTCCCGGGCGCCCAGGCGCAGGGCGGCCAGGGACAGCACGCCGCTTCCGCAGCACAGGTCCAGCACCCGGCGTCCCTCGACTCCTTCCAGGTGGCGGGCCAGCAGGGCGGTGCCGGGATCGGTGGCGCGGTAGGCGAACACGCCGGGCTTGCTGAGATACGGCAGAACGCCGAGGCCGGGGACATCGATAGTCAAAGGGACCGGCGCATGGTAGAGGGGATCCGGCAGCGGCCGGTGGGGCGAGGGTCCGGACTTCACGAAGCGGAGCAGGCGGCAGGAGGATTTGAGAGCCAGAAGCTCGGCGTTGCCGAAATGCTCCTCGGCCCGCTTGGCCAGGCTCTTGACGCCTTCGCGGGTATGGCCGCACAGGAATAGGGAGCCTCCGGGACGCAGCAGCGTCCAGGCCGCGATCACGGCGGCATGCAGGGCCGCCGTCCCCTTGCCCAGGCGGTAGAGGACCGCGTCGAAGCTGTCCGCGGGATATTCCGGGAGCTCCGGCCAATCCTCGCCGGGTCCGCCGGAGCCGGCCGCGCGGGGCAGATCCCCGAGCAGGTAGCGCACCGTCGCCGCCTTATCGGTTGCCGGCTTCCCTTGCCGGGCCCGGTCGAGGGCGGCCGCATGGTGGATGCAATCGGAATTGTGGACGATGATCTCGGTCCGGCCGGCCGGAGGGTTCGCATCAATTGGATGAGCCGCATCAGCCGGATGGTTCGACAGGGGCGGACGGGCGGAACCTGCGGCGAGCCTTTCGACCAGGTATCCGGAGCCGCCCTC
>CBILQL010000171.1:0-8624 GCA_966238865.1 uncultured bacterium | reverse complement strand
GAGGAGAGGAGTGGAGAGGAGTGGAGCGGAGTGGAGCGGAGAGGAAAGAAGCGAAGAAAAGATCGGGGCGCCGGATTTTTGGGGCGGGGCGGTGGAATGCGCGGCGCAAAAGGGATTTGAAGAGGGATCCAATGAGGGAGCCAAGGGTGGGTCTAGAAGGTACGCGCTCGTAAGCCGCGAACTGGCCTGCTTCATTGTTGCGGAGCTGTGAGGAAAGCGGATTTCGTTGCGGTAAGCATGGTGTGGAAGGGGGGACGGTGTTGGGAAGGTCGGAAAATTTGCTTACCGGAAGCATAAATCGTTATTAGACAAGGGCTAGCTTGGCTTCTTGCAACAATGAAATGGGCCGGTTTATCGGAGTAAGCAAGAGGCTTTCTAAAAGTAAGCGAGGAAACTTCCGTGTAACATGCCTGTATGCTGGCCGGGTATGGGACATACCTGGGTTGCTGGTTATTTTTCCGACGGTTTTTTTCCCGTTACCCGGCGCTCACAGTTTGGAACAGGAAGTTCGCACAGCGTGTGCGTAACGGGTTACAGCCGGAGGCTGGAGGGCGTCTAACGCTTGCCTTTATCCGGAAACATCTTCCCGACTCGATTTTGTCCCAACGGACAGGCGGGCGGGATTGCGAAATGCGAAAGGGTGGCGGGGATGATCGAGCGGAACATCGGCGGGCCGGGGAAGATGGATGCTCGGACAGAGGGCGGGCGGCAGGTGACGGCGGTCACAGACTCGGGCGCGGAAGAATTCGATCTTTATCCCCGGAAGCGTGCCACCGCGAAGACTGGAGCGGCGGCCGCGGAAGCGGAGAAGGAGGACGGCATGAAACCCCAGGCGACGGTTGAGATGGTGAAGCGGGCCGTGGACGTGGTCATCGGCCTGTTCGGCACTTTGGTTTTCCTCCTGGCCTATCCCGTGCTCGCCCTGCTCATCCGGATGGAGTCCCCGGGGCCCGTTATCTACGACCAGGCGCGCGTGGGACAGGATCGCCGGAGCCGCCGCGGATCGGACCGGCGCCTGCGCGATGCCCTGCCGCCGGGAACCGAGCGCCGGTGGAACGCGGACCGCCGCCGCCAGGACGCGGGCGGGCGCATCTTCACCATCTACAAGTTCCGCACCATGCGCATCGATGCCGAGAAGGCCGGGCCGCAGCTGTGCGGGAAGGGGGGCGACGCGCGCGTGACGTCCGTGGGACGCATCCTGCGCAAGCTGCACCTGGACGAACTGCCCCAGTTCTGGAACGTGCTCAAGGGCGACATGAGCTTCATCGGCCCGCGGCCCGAGCGGCCCCATTTCACCATCCAATACGCCGAAAGCGTTCCCGGCTACCTGGAGCGCACGCGGGATCTGAAGCCCGGCATCCTGGGGCTGGCCCAGATCGTCAACGGCTACGACGACGGCCTGGAGAGCGTGGTCCGCAAGACCCGCTTCGACCTCGCCTATCGCGCCTCCCTGTCGAGCTTCGGCGCGTGGCTCCGGGCCGAGACCTGGATCTTCATGAACACCTTCGCCTATTACGCCACCGGCAAGCCCCTGGCCCAGAGCGGACGTCTTCCCGCCTTCTCGGAAGGCCACGGCCCGCGGATCCAAAATGCGGAGGTTTCCGCGGAACCGCTCCGTCCGGCTCTCGGGACCTCCGTCCCGGCGCCCCTGGCCGTGGCCGCGCGGATCGCCGAAAGCGCCGTCGCCGCGGGTCCCGACGCGGCCCCGGGCGTCTCGCCCCTCGACGCCCTGGGAGGCTCCCGGCCGGAGGCCGCGGGGCTGACCGTGGCCATGCTCCGACACAGGGACGTCGTCAAGCCCACGCTCATCTTCGTGAAGAACGCCGCGCCTTCCGCGCCTGCGGCGCCTGCCGCGGAGCCGGAGTCCTCCGACGCGGGGCTAGTCGGCCCGGGGGCCGCCGCACCGGCGACGGAACCGGTGAGCAACTTCTTCACCATCGATGTCGAATGCTGGTTCCACGCCCACAACCTGAGCATCCCCAAGTCGTCTTGGGACAGCCTGCCCACCAAGGTGGTCGCGAACGTCCGGCGCATCCTGGACCTGCTCCAGGCGCACCGGGCCAAGGCGACCTTCTTCGTCCTCGGCTACGTGGCCGACCGTTTCCCGGAAGTGGTGCGCATGATCGAGGCGGAAGGCCACGAGATCGGGACCCACGGGCACATGCACGACAAGATCACGGACATGACCCGGTACGAGTTCGAGAAGGACCTGGACCGGTCCCTCAACGCCCTGGCCAAGCGCTGCAGCCGGCGCATCGTCGGGCATCGCGCCTCCAACTTCAGCGTCGTGGCGGGTACCCTGTGGGCCCTCGACATCCTGGCCAAGTACGGCATCGAGTACGACTCCAGCATCTTCCCGGTGGCGCGCGAACGCTACGGCATCCCGGAGTATCCCAACCGCATGCCCCATGTCGTGCGCCTGCCGGACGGGACCTCCATCAAGGAAGTGCCCATGTCCACGATGAACCTGGGGTCGAAGGCCCTGCCCGTATCCGGCGGCGGCTACCTGCGGCTCTATCCCTATGCCGTCACGGACCTGTTCATCCGCAGGCGCAACCGCCAAGGCCTTCCCGCCATGGTCTACCTCCATCCCTGGGAGATCGATGTCGGCCAGGCGCGGATCAAGACCGGCATGATCAAGTCCTTCCAGCATTACGTCAACCTGGACACCACGGAGTGGAAGCTGGATCGCCTCCTGGCCCGCCATCGGTTCACTTCCGTGGCGGAGACCCTGGCCAGCGGCCCCATCCTTAGCCTGCTGGACCGGGACCCGGTCCAGGTGAGCGCCTCCCGCGTCCTGTCCGCGGCATCCGCCGGACAGGCAAGGTCGGCGTCCTATGTGAACGAGGTGCTTTCCGAAGACGGCGGCCTGCTGGCCGCCTGAGCGGGACCGGCGGCCGCCCGGCTTGCCGGGGCCTTACGGCGGGCTGCCGGACGCCCTCTGGACCGCCTCCTGCCGCGGCAGGAGCGCGCGGATTGTAAGCACTTAATTTCCCGCCCCGACATTTTGGCGAAATTTTCCATTTATTTGCGTGAAAAAAGACTGTTCAGGTTTGTCGTGGCTGAATATGTTTGTAGGCGGCCATGACGGTACCCGGAAAGCCGGGCCCGCATGGACCCTCCGACGGATCGGCGCCCGTCCATCCTGGAACGAATAAAACTGCAGGGGCTAGCATGACTTTTAAGCGTTTCGCTGCGATTTTACAGATTTTTCTCTGTTCCATCGTCCCGAAAGCCATGGGGCAATGGACCTATTCCTCACCGACCGCGACGGGCGATTGCGCCTCCCTGCCCCAGAACCTTTCCAGCGGCTTCACGGTGGAGCCCGTGGTCAGCCGGCAGCTGTTCCAATCCGTCAACCCGACGCGCATCGCCAAGATGGCCTTCCACCTGAATGCCGCATCGGGGAAAACCGACATCTACATCACCGAGAAGGGCAGCTCCTCCCAGGCGGGCAGGGTGCTGTACTACAACGGCACCGCCAACACCCTGACCGTCATCGGGACCATCCCCAACGTCTATACCGGCTTCAATGAAGCCGGCCAGTTGGGCATCACGTTGAACCCGAAGACCTTCGCCCAGGACAATTACCTCTACATCATGTACGTCTACGGCAACAGCGCCAATGCCTCCAACAGCAACGGCTGGCGCGTCTCCCGCTTCAAGCTGAACCCCTCGACCAAGATGCTGGACATTTCCTCGGAAAAGGTCATCATCCTCATCCCGGCCGGTTCGGCCGGCCGCTGGCATACCGGCGGCTCCCTGCACTTCGACAATTTCGGGAACCTGTACATCAGCACCGGCGACAACGAATCCCTGGCGAACGGCCCCGCCAATACCGCCGATCTGCGGGGCGGCATCCTGCGCATCAAGCCAGACGAGTCGGAGAAGGGGTATTCGATTCCCGAAGGCAACTTCGGCGAGTACTGGGCATCCCAGTGGGAATCCCAGGGCAATACGGCCCGCGCCGCCGCTTACCGCAACCCGGCCATCGTGAAGCCCGAGCTCTACATCAAGGGCAGCCGCAACCCCTATTCCTTCAGCGTCGATCCCAATCGCCTCGGCTGGGTCGAATGGTCCGAATGCGGCCCCGACAAGGAAACCGGCGAAGAGCACAATGTCTCCACCAAGCCCGCCTTCAGCGGCTGGCCGTTCTGGGCCGCCGACGTCCGGCAGGCGGCATTCGCGACCGACTACAACGAGCCGAACGAGCCCTCCGCCCAGAGCGCCTGGGATGCCTTCAATCCGCCGGGCATGTCCAAGCAGGCGCCGGTCAACAATTGGGCGAACGCCGCCGGCTACGACACCCTGCCGCCCATGCACACTCCGATTTACGGGACCTCGGCCCGGTCCTGCTCCCAGGGCGGTCCCATCATCCGCTACGACGGCTCCATCAACAATCCGGGCAAGATGCCGCCGCACCTCGACAACACGGTGATGTACACCGACTTCAACACCTCGAACATCTGGGCCGTCAAGCTGAACCCCGCCACCGGGGCCGCGATCGGATCCCATACCACCGTCTTCACGGCCACGGGCGCACCTTTCCGCACCAATGCCGCGCCCAGCCTCCAGAATCCCATCGACTTCCAGCAGGGCGCGGACGGGAACCTGTACCTGGTCAGCTGGGGAGCGGGCTGCTGCGACGGCAACCGCGCCCCGAACGCGGCCGAGGGCATCGTGCGCATCAAGTACACCGGAACCTGCCAGGATCCCAACCTGTCGCCCGAATCGCCCTCGCAGATCCGCTCGGCCGAGGCCTTCAAGGAAAGGTACAAGTGGGACGGCAAGCTCCTGTCCGTCCGCGAGGACGGCCGGCACACCATCCGGATCCTCGACGTGGACGGCCGCACCCTCTATTCCGCCGACTCGGAAAACGGCAAGGAGTACGCCCTCCGCCGGCTGCTGCAGGGCAGGACGGGATACTTCGTCGTGAACATCTCAAATGCCAAGGGAACGTTCTCCAAGGGCATTCCCGTCTTCTGAGCTCCGCCGCCGCGGGACGGATGCGGGGCGCGGCAGGACCTATAGTGCCCCTGACAGGATGGCTGCTCCTTGGAAGGAAGCGGTTTATCCGGGGCCGGAGGGCTTCCGGTCCTCGACCGCGTAGCGGATGGGGACGAGCACGTTACCGCAATGCGGGCAGGACCCGGCATCGCGTTCCACCGGATGATTGCAGCGGGGGCAGGCAGGGCCGCGGGACCATTCTCCGGATCCGGCGCGCCACGAAGTTCCGGCGGCCGGGCGATCGGCGGGGCCTTCCGATCCGGAGCTTTGCCTGGGGACCGGGCCCTGGACCCAGGACCGGGGCCAGAGGAGGATCAGCGCCCAGCCCAAGGGTCCGAAGCCCAGGCCGAACAGCAGGCCCTGCAATCCCATGCCCCGTGTCCTTCCCAGGAAGTACCCGATGCCGGCGCAGAACAGCATGAAGACCACGGTGCGGGGGAACATGATGTTAAAAGTACACTCCTCGGGAGCGGCATCCAGCGCGCAAGCGGCCCCATCGGGGCGGCTCAGGCCACCGGATTCTCAAGCGTCCCAATACCCTGGATCTCCACCTGCACCACGTCGCCGGAGCGGAGCCAGACGGGCGGGTTGCGGGCGAAGCCCACGCCGGAAGGCGTGCCCGTGAGAATCACCGTCCCCGGCCGCAGGGTCATGGTCGAGGACAGGCTTTCGATCAGGGTCGGGATGTCGAAGACCATGGTCTCGCTCCCCTGATCCTGCATCACCCGCCCGTTGATCAAGGTGCGGATCCGGCATGCGGAGGGATCGGGGATTTCGTCGGCGGTGACTATCCAAGGTCCCAGGGGGCAGAACCCGTCGAAGCTCTTGCCGCGGGTGAATTGGCCGCCGCCGAGGCTCTTGTCCTGCTGCCAGTCGCGGGCCGTGACGTCGTTGGCGCAGGTGTACCCGAACACGTAGTCCAGGGCGTCGCTCCGGCCCACGTCCTTGGCCGCGCGCCCGATGACCACCGCCAGTTCCCCTTCGTAGTCCACCTTGGAACTGTTCTTCGGCAGGGGGATGGGATGGCCGGGATGGTTGAGGCTGTTGCCGGCCTTCTGGAACAGGAGCGGCACCGGCGGAGTCTCCTTCTTCCCCTCGGCGGCGTGGAGGCTGTAATTGAGTCCGATTGCGAGGATGTCGACGGGGAGGATCGGCGCCAGCAGCTCTTCCACCGGCAGCCTGTCCGGGGAGAAGGCCGGCAGGGCGGGGAAGAACGGATCATCGGGACCTGCGCCCAGGAGCGGGGAGGCGGTGCCGTCCGGGTTCAGCCGGCCGCGGTGGACCGCGCCTCCGGATCGGAATCGGATCAGTTTCATGCCCTGCCCACCTTCGGAATGGAGCCCATCGGGGCCCGGATGCTATCGCAAATGTAGCATCGCCCGGGAGCGACGGATATTCCCGGTTTGACGGGAACTTTCCCGGTTCAAGCGGAAATCGGGGGCTGTAGTTATCTTGGGGAGGTCATTTCGCAACGCCCGGCCCCAGGAAAGGGATTCCATGACCCGGTCTCGCATGTCCCCGACGGCATCCTCCGCCACGCTCGCCCTCGCCGCCCTGCTGGCATCCGTGCCTGTCCCCGCGGCCGCGCAGGCCGACCCCTACATGGAGCCCACCGCCAACAAGCAGGGGACGCGCGGCCTGGGCGGCATCGTCTCCGCCGAGCCCATGGGACAGGGCCGCCTCACGCTCCAAATCAAGGGCAACCTCTACCAGATGGGACGCACCTTCGAAGGGGCGCCGCCCAAGAACACCCAGGTGAGCACCGGGACGGGGGCTATCGCCTACGGCCTGAGCCCCTGGTTCGATGCCTTCCTCGGGATTGCCGCCTACAGCCTGAGCGGTTCCGAAACCCCGGGGGTGGACGGCGCGGGCCTGGGCTCGCTGTCCGGCGGCGTGCAGGCCAGCGTGCCCTTTCCCGAGACCTTCCCGGCCCGCCTGGGCGCGCAGCTCACCGTGTATTCCGGCACTGCCGGGGATCAGATCAACTACAACCGGGCCGACGGCTACAACTACTTCGAGACCCGCAAGGGGACCGACCTCGCCCTGCGTCTCGCCCAATCCCTGGTCCTGGGCGGCGAAGACCTGTCCGTGCGCCTGCATCTCAACGAGGGCATCGCCACCTCCCTGCAGGAGGGCAAGTACGCCCTGCTGCTGCAAGGCGCCGGCATCGAGGTGTCGCCGTCGCCGCCCTTCGTGCTGGGCCTGGAATTCCATTCCCGCACCTTCTTCCGCGAGGCCCTGGACAGCGATCCCGTCTGGGTCACGCCCTCCCTCGTCTTCCGCAGCCACTCCCACCTGAACGCCCAGGTGGGCGCGGACATCTCCCTGTCCGGGGACCGGGAAGGCTCCGCCGGCCGCGCCCTGGAGCCCTGGCACCTGTTCGCCGCCTTCACCTGGTCCATGGACTTCATCGACAACCCGGACCAGCGCGCCCGCGAGAAGTCGCGCCTCGATTCGCTGGAAAGGCTGGCCCTGGCCGAACAGGCGCGCCGATCCCAGGCCCTGGCGGACAGCCTCGGCCGCAAGGCCCGGGAGGATTCCATCGCCGCGGCCCGGT
This sequence comes from uncultured bacterium, assembly GCA_966238865.1. Classification (GTDB taxonomy): domain Bacteria; phylum Fibrobacterota; class Fibrobacteria; order UBA11236; family UBA11236; genus CBILQL01. The sequence goes on along the minus strand of CBILQL010000171.1, from coordinate 1,060 downwards.
CCGCCTGGCTGGCCGACAGCCTGGCGCGCAAGGCGAAGGAGGATTCGCTGGCCCTGGCCGAGGCCCGCCGCAAGCTGGAGGAGGAGCGCGCCAACCGGAGCGATTGGGAGAAGGATTTCCTGCGCACCGGCGTGCTGAACCTGGAGGCCCTGTATTTCGAGTCGGGCAAGGCGATCATCTCCATCAACTCCAAGCCCTACCTGAACCTCGTGGGCAAGGTGCTGGCCAAGTACCCCAAGCTCCAGATGGAGATCCAGGGCCACACCGACAATACCGGGAACGCCGCCGCCAACCAGGCCTTGAGCCAGGAGCGCGCCGACGCCGTGCGGCTCTACCTGTCCGCCATCGAGACCGCGCTGGGCGGCCGACTGGGGGCCGTGGGCTACGGCCCCGCACGGCCCAAGGAGAGCAACCGCACGGCCCAGGGCAGGCAGATCAACCGCCGCGTCGAGATTCTGGTCCTGAACAAGGATGTTCTCAAGGAATACGAGTAGTTGATCCAATCGCCCAGATTCGGAAATACACTGAACCTGAAAACCTGATTAGTGTACCGGCCGGAACATATCGGATCCGGTAACCGCAGGAATTCGCAAGGAATGACCTGATGACGGCCCCGGCCTTCCGGAGTTGGCCGCCCAGTTCGGGCCGGAGTCGGAATTTCCCCTGCGGCCCATCCCTCGCAACTCTATTTTCTGCCATGCTGGCGTACTTTACCGGCGCTGCCTGATAGCGCCGGAAATCCGAAGGACGCCATCCTGTTTCAATCTTGGGGGGATCCCGGCGGGGGGCTGTGGATCCGAAGACAGGTCTTCCACAATGCGGAATCTGAGAAAAGGACGCGTCATGGCCTTCACGGGGATTGCTTTGTCATCGCTGTCGACTATCGGAACGGCGAAGCCGCGCGGACGGTATCCGGGGAGCCATCCATGGACCCTCGTGGCCGCCCTCGCCGCCCTGGGAATCGCGTTCCCGGCCGCCACGCAGGCGCAGCTCCGTTGCGACCTGCAGGTCAAGTCCACGCCCGGCGTCGACGGCGCCGCCGCCTGCCTCGATCTCGTCG
>CBILQL010000170.1:0-8687 GCA_966238865.1 uncultured bacterium | reverse complement strand
ACAGCGTGGTGGAAGCCATGGCTTCCGCCTTCCGGGACGCCGGGGGCCGCATACTCGCCGGCCGGGCCGCCACCCGCATCCGCGTGGAGCGGGGCCGGGCCACCGGGGTGGAGACCGACTCCGGCTTCCATCCCGCCGACATTTTGGTGAGCAACGCCGATTTCGCGCATACCTACCGGAACCTGATCCCGCCGTCCCATCGCCGGAAATGGACGGATCGCGCCGTCGCGCGGAAGAAGTATACCATGGGCTGCTTCCTGATCTTCCTCGGCGTGCGGAAGACCTATCCCAACCTCCGCCACCACACCCTGATCCTCGCCGAGCGCTATCGCGCCCTGCTCGACGACATCTTCGACCGGCGCATCCTCCCGCCGGATTTCAGCCTGTACCTGCATGCGCCCTGCCGCACCGAACCCGGCATGGCGCCCCCCGGCTGCGAAAGCCTCATGGTGCTTGCTCCCGTGGCCAACCTGCTCTCCGGCATCGACTGGGAGCGGGAGAAGGCCGGCTTCGCGGACCGCATCCTCTCCTTCCTGGAAGCCTGGGGACTTCCGGGCCTGCGCGACCATGCCGAGGTCTTCCGCATCGTCACCCCGGTGGATTTCGGGCGGGAGTTCAACGCCTTCCAGGGCAATGCCTTCGGGCTGCAGCCGAACCTCGCGCAAACGGGCTGGTTCCGGCCCCACAACCGCAGCGAGGACCTGCCCAACCTCTACCTCGTGGGCGCCGGCACCCATCCCGGAGCCGGGGTGCCGGGCGTGCTGCTGTCCGCCGAAGCGGCCGAGGCCTGCATCCTGGAGGACTTCCCGGAGTTGAACCGGGGACCGGGCCGGGGAGCGGATGCGGTTCAGGGGCCGGAAGCGGGCCGGGAAGCGGGGCGCGGGATGGCGGTCGGAACCGGGATCGCGGATACGATCGCCGCAGGTGCACAGGGGAGCGGCTGAGCATGCCCGCAAGCGCTTCTTCATATACCTACCTGGCCATCGACCTGCTCAGCCTGGGCGTGCCGCTGCTGTTCACGGCCGTCGGCCCTTGGCGCTCGGGCGGCCGCGAATGGCTGCGCATCCTGGCAGCGGTGGCCGGCGTCGCGGCGCCGTTCATCCTCTGGGACGCGGCCTTCACCGCCCGCGGCGTTTGGAGCTTCAACCCGGATCGCGTGATTGGATTGCGGCTGTTCGGCCTGCCCCTGGAGGAGGCGCTCTTCTTCGCCTGCATCCCCTTCGCCTGTCTCTTCATCTACCGGGTTGTGAAATCGCGGCCCTGGCCAACGGTCTCCGGGTGGCCGCTGCGCGCCTTGTGGATCCTGCTCGCCGCCGCCTGCGCCGCCGCGGCGCTGATGGCAGGGGATCGGGCTTACAGCCGCGCGGCCTTCGGCCTCGCCTCCCTGGGATTGGCCTGGCATGCCTGGCGGATGCCGGACTGGTCGGGATTTTTCCTCGCAGCCCTGGCCCTCCATTTCATCCCTTTCCTGCTCGTCAACGGCGTCCTTACGGCACTGCCTGTGGTGCAGTACGACGCCGGGGAATTCTACGGCCTGCGCATCTGGAGCATTCCCGTCGAAGACGCGGCCTATTCCCTGTGCCTACTGCTGGCCAACGTCTCGTTGTACGAGGCGCTGGCGCCGCGCCGGGCGCCCGCGGAAGCGGCTAAGGGCCATAAACCAATTTTCATGGTCGGAGAGGGGAAGGCGTGACCGCCTACTCCGCCGCCGGCGCGGCCCAGTTCCTCGCCGTGGCCGCCGCCGCCTTCGCCGGCATGGAGGCGGTGGCCTGGGCCAGCCACCGGTACCTGATGCACGGGCCGCTGTGGTTCCTCCACCGCTCCCACCATCTCCCCGGCCGCCCGGGAACCCGGAAAAGCCGATTCGAGGCCAACGACTGGTTCGGCGTCGCCTTCAGCCTGCCGGCCATGGCCCTGATCGCCTGGGGGGCGGCGGGCAGGCCCCTGCTCGCCGCCGCCGGGCTGGGCATGACCGCCTACGGCGTGGGCTATCTCGTCCTCCACGATGCCCTGGTCCATGGGCGGTTCGGACGGCTTCCCCCGCCCCGACACCCCTATCTGCGAAGGCTCGTAAAGGCCCATCGCCTGCACCATGCCCGCACGGCCAAGCACGGTTGCCGCTCCTTCGGCTTCCTCCTCGCCCCTCCCCGGCGCGCGAGGCCGCTCCTGCGCCCCCATCCCGTCTGGCGCTCTTAGTTTTTTGCGGCCCTCCTGTTTTTTGGGCCTGGATGCGCAATGGCGCATCCCAGCGGCCTTCGAGTCCCGAGTCGGGCCCCGGCAACGCGCCCAGATTCGCGGACCCGGGTCAAAGAGTTGGATCCGGCCTTTCTCCGATGGGTAGCATTGAAGCAGCCACAGCCGTCGGGGAGCACCATGTCGTCAGCGCATGTCGAACGCCGCACCGAAGCCTTCAATTTCCGCAGCCTCCGCGAGCTGATTACCTACTATTCCGACTTCATGCCCCTGGGCAAAATCGAGCAATGCATCCGGGAATCCGCCTTGTTCTTCTCGGTGCGGAAAAACGCCACCCGGGAGCAGGAACGCCTGCAATTCATCAGCCGCTGCGAAGGGGCCATCAGGGCCGAGCTCGTGCTGCTGCAAGAGGCCTTCGCCCGGAAAACCGGCGCCCGGGCCACCCGCCGCGCCGCCCGCGCCGCCGCTCCCCGCAACCCGGCCCGCGGCCAGGCCGCCTCCGGGACCGCCTGCTGAGGGTCCCGGACAAGGCCAGGACAAAGGTCCGGCCGGCACCGTCCCCCGATCCGGTTATATTTCAGCCCGGTCCCTGCTTCGGGACCGGGGGATTGCCATGTCCGAATTCGAAGGCCTGAGGAAAAGCGATCGCGTCATCGTCGAGGAGCTGTACCAGGCCGTCCTCGACGGGATTTTCGATCCCATCAAGCCGCATCTCAAGAAGGGCATGACCAAGGATCAGATGGCCGACCTCATCTCCCCCTGGGAGGCCCGCTTCCCCTGGCCGGATAGCGACACCCGGGTGGCCCGTCTCAAGGAGATGTACGGCCCGACGGTCGCGGAGGTCTTCGGCGGCGCCGGCATCTGCGAATCCGACGGCGGACCGACCCAGGGCTTCAAGGATCAGATCCTGTCCCGGGTGGACATCCTGTTCCTCGGGTTCCAGTAGTCCAGGCACCGGGCAGGGCGGCGCGGGGCGCATTCGCCGCTTCGTAATCCGGCCGATTCCCAGCTACCAGATTCCCTTCTGCAAGCTTCCCGCTACCAATCGCTAGGATACCAGATGGCCCGGCGCCAGTTATGGCGGCGCAGCCTGACCATGAGGTCCGCGGACATGTCCGGCAGGTCCGAGACGGCCAGGTTGGCTTCCGCCTGGGCCACGTTGCGAATCCCCGGAATCACGGTTCCTACGGCGGGATGCTGCAACGCGAACTTCAAGGCCGCCTGGGGAAGGGAATAGCCCGAGCCTTCCAAATCCGTCTTGATGCGCTCGACCCGTGCCAGGGTCCGCTCCAGACGGTCTCCCCGGAAATACTCGGCGCGGAATTCGCCTTCCTGGAAGGTGGTGCCCCGGTGGAACTTTCCCGTCAGTGATCCCTCGTCGAAAGCGACGCGGACGATGATGCCGACCCCATGCTCTTGCGCCACGGGCAGGAGCTCGGCAGCCGGTTCCTGCTCGAAGAGGTTGTAGATCACCTGGACCGCATCCACCCAGCCGCCCCGCATCAGGTCGATGACCGAGTTCTGATCATGCTCCGGGGTGGAGACGCCGATGGCGCGTATCTTGCCTTCCTCGCGCAGCCGCCTCAGGGTTTCGAAGGGCGTGGGGTTCCTGTTCCATGCGCGGGTCCACGTATGCAACTGGAGGAGATCGAGGCAATCCGTCCCGAGGTTCCGCAGCCGCTCTTCCACGTTCTTGCGTAGATAGGCCGCGGAATATTGCGCCTCGGGTGGATCATAAGGGCTCGGGTTGGAAATCGGGCCAATGCTTATTTCATACGTGCTTCAAGCCGCCCCAGGGCTTCCAATTATTTAGCTGTTGAACTAAATAAAGGACCATGGAATCCCAGGTCCAGAACTTCAAGGCGCTGTCGGACAAGAACCGGCTCCGCATCCTGAAACTGCTCCAGATCCGGTCTCTGTGCGTCTGCGAAATCACCGAGATCCTGGGAGTCTCGACTCCGACCATCTCCAACCACCTTTCCGTGCTGGTTGCAGCAGGTTTCCTCCGTTCCGAGAAGCAAGGCCGATGGGTGCATTACCACCTGATCCAGGCCCCGGCTTCGTCCGAGGTCGCATCCCTGCTTCCCCTGCTCCGATTCTGGATGAACGAGGAGGCCCAAGTCAAAGCCGATCGGATCAAGCTCAAGGCTGTATGCAAGGAAGGCTTGTGCGCGAAGTGACCTCGCCATCAATTCGATCAAGGGCTAAATATTACGAAAGCAAGGAGCCGCCCCGGCGCGTGGAGGAGTCCGGCATGGAGTCCGGAAGGAAAACCCTTTGGAAAGCTGCCGTCTCCGAAGCCGTGGGAACGGCTTTTCTACTGGGAACCGTGGTCGGTTCCGGCATCATGGGCGAGCGCCTCGCCGGGGGCAATGTCGCCTTGGCCCTACTTGCCAATACCCTGGCCACAGGCGCCGGCCTGACGGCCCTCATCCTCGCCTTCGGGCCCATCTCCGGAGCCCACTTCAACCCGGTGGTTTCCCTATGCGATGCCTGGATGGGCGGGCTTGCCTGGCGCAAAGCGCCCGTCTATGTCCTCGCACAAGTGCTGGGCGCGATCACAGGAGTGGCCGCGGCGAACCTCATGTTCGAACTTCCGCTCTTCTCCGCTTCGCAGCATGCCCGCGCCGGCCTCAGCCAGGGATTCAGCGAATTCGTCGCCACCTTCGGATTGCTCGCCGTCACCTGGGGCTGTTCCCGCCGCCGACCCGCTGCCGTCCCGTTCGCGGTCGGCGCCTATATAACGGCCGCCTACTGGTTCACGGCCTCCACCTCCTTCGCCAACCCTGCCGTCACCCTGGCCCGCAGCCTGAGCGACACCTTCGCCGGCATCCGGATCCATGACGTCCCGGGATTCATCCTGGCCCAGGTCCTGGGCGCCGGGGCCGCGACGGCCCTTTTCCGATGGTTGGTCCCGGGACTCCCGCAAGCTGGCGACGGCGGCGGCGTCCCTCCGGACGACGCAGGCAAACCCGGATAGAAGAAGGATTGCATTCCATGACCGCTTCCAAGAAGAAACTCCTGTTCGTCTGCGTCGAGAACTCCAACCGCAGCCAGATGTCCCAGGCCTTCGCCAGGATCCTGGGCGGGGACGGGGTGGAGGCCTATAGCGCGGGCTCTAAGCCATCGGGCATCGTCAATCCCAAGGCCATCGCCTCCATGGCCGAGATCGGTTACGATCTCTCCAAGCATGAATCCAAGTCCCTGGACGATATTCCCGATATCGAATACGATGCCGTGGTGACCATGGGCTGCGGCGATGCCTGCCCCTACGTGAAGGCGAAGCAGCGCGTCGATTGGCAGATCCCCGATCCCAAGCACATGCCCCCCGAAGAGTTCCGCAAGATTCGCGATTACATCAAGTCCCTGATTGGCGACCTGTTGAAATCGGTCTGAGGCACTCCATCGGAGTGCCCGTAGCCGGCATCCGGAGCACGGCCGGTTCCCCGGTGCGGGTGACCCGCTTGGGGGCATATTTTCCACGGTCGCGGTTTTTGACTTGACTTTTAATCGTATATCTACGATATTGGATACATGGCTGTCAGCAAAAGCAGTGAGTTCGCCCACAAAGACCAGCATATCGCCGCCGTGGCGAAAGCCCTCTCCCATCCTGCCCGGGTTGCCATTTTGCGGGCGTTGGCCAAGCGTGGAACCTGCATTTGCGGGGAAATCGTGGAGGTGCTTCCCTTGGCGCAGTCGACGGTCTCCCAGCACTTGAAGGATCTCAAAGCTTCGGGTCTGGTCACCGGGGAGGTGGAAGGCACCAAGTCCTGCTATTGCATCGATTGGAATGTCCTGGGAAAGGCTTGGGATGCTCTCAAGGCCTTCGGACAGGAACTGGAACAGGCCAAGAAGACGTGTTGCTGAACGATAGGAAAGGAAAGGATACGACCATGGAAAATGCGGAAAGCGTGAAGGAAATCGTGCGCGAGAAATACGGACAAATCGCCCGGGATGGTGGCGGTTGTTGCGGACCGACCTCCTGCTGCGGCCCCGCGACGGGGGAAACTCCCTTCGTGCACATCAACGAGGACTATACCAGGCTGGATGGATACGTGGAAGCCGCGGACCTGGGCCTCGGATGCGGAATTCCAATCGATGCCGCCGACCTGCGACCCGGCCAAACCGTCGTCGACCTCGGGTCAGGGGCGGGAAACGATGCCTTCATCGCGCGCAGCCTGGTGGGGGAATCCGGCCGGGTCATCGGCGTGGACATGACGCCGGACATGATCAAAAAGGCTCGCGAAAACGCGGCCAGGGCCGGATATCCCAACGTGGAGTTCCGGCTCGGCGAGCTCGAAGCGCTCCCAGTGGACGGCAACTCGGCGGATCGCGTGATCAGCAATTGCGTGCTGAACCTCGTTCCCGACAAGGCACAGGCTTTCCGCGAAATGCACCGCATCCTGAAGCCCGGCGGGAAATTCAGCGTCTCCGACGTTGTGGTGGAGGGCGACTTCCCCGAGGACCTTCGCAAGGCGGCCGAGCTCTATGTCGGTTGCGTGGCCGGCGCGATGCAGAAGGATGCGTATCTGGAAAGCCTGGGCGGGATCGGTTTCAGGGACATCAAGGTCACGAAGGAAAAGGCCATCGACGTTCCGGAAGACCTGCTGGCCGCATACCTTTCCGAAGACCAACGCCGAAGCCTGGCGCAATCGGGGACCCGCGTCCTCAGCATCACGGTTCAAGGCACCAAGGCCGGGAAGGAAAAGACGGAATCCTGCTGTACGCCTTTGGCCGCGGCGGGATCCGGACCATGCTGCCATCCCCTTGCATAGGGGATGCGCGGAACCGGAGAGCGGATTCGATGAGGCGCGGTAACTGAACGAGGCCGAATCGGTTCGGCCTAATCGGGGCGGCAGTCACCACCATTGTCGTCTGCGACGTCAGGTTCTCGCCCGGACACCGATCCGCTCTTCCTGGACAAGGCGCCATTCAAGACACGACATCCTGAATCGAAACAGCGATAACTGCATCGGATCAGCGACTCGGCCAGCAGCGCCCGCATTTCCTTGAGCTCGATGATTTTCCGGTCGATGTCCTTGAGCTTCGACTCCGCTTCCGCCGCCCACTTCCGGCTAGGCTGCCCCTGGCCCCGCACAGCGAGCATACCCCGGATTTCCGCCAGGGTGAATCCCAGCGCCTTGGACCTCTGGATAAATAGCAGATCGGAAACGGCGGAGTCGGGGTAGTCCTTGTAATTATTGGTTCGGAATCCCTTCTTTCCGGGCTTTCGCGCGCCGATGAGGGCCTCTTTTTCGTAGAACCGGATAGTATCCCTGCTGAGCCCGGACTTGCCGGCGAGTTCACCGATGAGCATTTCGAACAGCCCCCTTGACCATGGAGTATACTCCATGGTTTACCTTTTAACATAGACAAAATGGAGGCATCGATGAAAGCGGCTCAAACCATTTTCATGGGAACCGGACGTTCCGGCAAGTATTGGAAAGGATTGGGCCTCGGAGCGTCCGCCCTGGGGCTTGCCTGCCTTGGGTGCTGCCTGGCTCCGATACTCGGGATCTTCCTGACCGCCGGAACAGGGGCCGTCTTGGCCGGCTCTTTACGGTCCTGGGTATTACCGGCCATCCTGGGCAGTCTGACGTTGGCCATGCTGATATTCCTAACCCGGAAAACTTGGAGGATCTCATGCTGCCCCTCCCCGGATTCGGATTGCCGGACTGGAAGCTGCGGCATCCATACACGCCGGCACGGAAAGGAAAGTATGGAGACAACCCATGCAAGCATAAGGAATCAGCGGGTTGTCGCATCGGAACCAACAGCGATCATTCCAGATTGCAGGCTCTCGCCCGCAACACAAGTCGTCCGCATCGGGCAGATACGCTCGGGTTTTTTCCGGGATATCGATTCCATCGACGAGGGAAAGGGCGGGCTCAGGCTGCAGTTCGCGGACAAACCGGAAACCGTCCGGGAGTTGATCGACTTCATTCGATTCGAAAGGGAATGTTGCACGTCACTCCGATTCGGCCTCGAATGGAAGCCGAACGGGGGCCCGGTGACCTTGGAGATGCGGGGGCCGGCGCCTCTGCTGAAAGCCATGAAGGAAGCGGCGGGGGAATCCCTTGGCCGGCCATAGCACGGAATTCAGGATCCAGAAATTGGATTGCTCCGCGGAGGAGCAATTGATCCGATTCCTGCTGGAACCCGTTCCCGGCGTTCAAAACCTGCTCTTCAACCTTCCAGAAAGGAAGCTTGTAGTGATCCATTCGGATATCCGGGATCAGATCAAGGCAAAGCTGGCGACACTGAACCTGGGGACCATACAAATCCTCCGCGAAGAGGAAGAGACGACCGGCATCGAGTCCTTCGCCACGAACGAAAAATCCCCGTTGATCGCGGACTTTTCCATCAATGACACCCTGTTCCTGGCCGAGTTCGGCCTGAAGACCACCGATATCACCACCTGGGTGTCACATCCCGGCGGGCCGAAGGTGATCGACGCGATCCAGTCGGGACCCCTCGGGCAGATTGCGGTCGCC
>CBILQL010000169.1:0-8708 GCA_966238865.1 uncultured bacterium | reverse complement strand
GGCGGATCGGCTCCTCCGTGGCCTCCGGCCGCGGCTGACGCGGGGAGCTACAGCTCCGCGGAGAGCCCCAGGAAGAACAGCGGGAAGGGCCAGTTGAGCTGGGCCGACTTCAGCTCCCCGCTGCGGTTGTCCCGGGCGAAATAGTTGGGGCTGTTCATGGAGTTCCAAACCTCGACATAGGCCTTCATGCGCGCGCCCTTCCATTCGGAGTTGCGCGCCAGGCGCAGGTCCAGGCGGCTGTACGGCGCCAGGCGCCCCGAGTTGCGGGCGCCCACCTCGATGGGCTCCAGCGAACCTTTGCCGTCCATGACCCCGGAATAGGTGGTGTAGCCCTGGCCCATGGCCCAGCGGTAGGTGAGGCTCACCTCGTACCGGTTGGGCATGCTGTAGGCGTTCACCCAGTTCACCGACACGGGCCGATGGTAGCGGTAGGGATACGCGGCGCGGCCGTCCCCGTCGCGGCGGCTGGACAGGCTGAAATCGGCGGAGAGCCAGCCGGTCCAAGCAGGGAAAGGCCGGTAATGGAAGGCGATCTCGGAGCCCAGGCTGTGGCCGGTGCCGGTGTTGGCATAGTCGAAGGCCAGCCCGCCGAACACGTCGTAGGCGGCCTCGCGGACGGAGTCGGGCAGGGAGGAGAAGTCCCCGGCGGATTTGATCGTCTCGCGCAGCGCCTGGATTTCCTCCGGCGTGCGCCCCGTGCCGGGGCGGGGCAGCATCAGGGCGTCCAGGTCGATGGTGCGGTCGGGACCGAGGCTCGGCACCACGAGATCGAAATAGCGCTTGTAATAGTTGGCGATCACGGCCTTGTAGCCGGGGGAGAAGGCGTGGGTCCATTCCAGGCCGGCCTGGGCGGACTTCTCGGACTTGAGGGAGGGGTTGCGATCCCTTTCGTAATAGGGCAGGTCGTTCTGGGAATACAGGCCGGCGCTCAGGAGGACCTGGTTGCGTCCGTCGAGGCGCCAGCGGTAGTCGACGCGCGGCGCCGGGAAGAACTCCCCGGAGGTGCTCTGGTACTCGCCGCGGATGCCGGTGGTCAGCGTGCCGGAAGGCGTCTCCCAGGCATGGGACAGGAAGACGCCGGCGAAGTGCTCGTCGAGCCGGCCACGGTGGGCGAAGCGGATGCGCGAGGGATAGTCCGCCAGGTAGTCGAAGTTGCTGAGGGCGGTGTCCTCCTTGGCGATGGTGAAGCCGTCGTCGGCGAAGAGCCCCAGCGGCTCGAGCATGTCCATGTTGCCGTTCACGATCACGTCGTAGAGCACGTAGGGGATGTCGGCGTCGTATTCCTGCCGGCGGTACCCGTAGCTGGCGCCCGCCTTGAAGCTGTGGTTCCGGGACGCCGCGAAGGCGTCGGCAAGGCGGACGTCGAAGGCCTCCGAGGCGTGGGACAGGGACAGCGGCCTGGCCGATTCGGCGCCCTTCTTGAAGCCCACGTCCTGGGAACGGGACTGGTAGGCGAAATCGGCCTCCAGGAAATTTCGGTCGTCGGCGTCCAAGCGCAGGCCCAGGATGTGCGCCTGGCTGCCGATGTCAACGGACGAGATGCTGTCCACGGAGAACTTCCGGCTGCGGGCGATCTCCTCCTTGGGCACCACGGGCGGGATCGGGATCGGGTCGTCCACCGGTACGGAGGGGCCGGTACGGATCACGTTGATCTGCTTGGGCACCACCACCGTGTAGTCGTCGGTGGAGAGGCTGCCCGAGTAGCGGGTCTCCGCACCCCCGGGGGAGACGTGGGCCATTCCCCACTGGTAGTCGCGGAACCCGGGCAGGTTGATATGGTCGTGGTACCTCTGTACGTCCTGCCGGAAGGCGCTGTCGTCGGAGATGCGCGAGGTGAGGTCGAGGAGTCCGTGCAGGGTCCCGTTGAGCAGGAAGCCCTGGGCGCCGGCCCACACCCCGAGCCGGTTCCGGATGACCGGCACCTCGGCGAAGGCGTCGCCGCGCATCATGGACAGGCTCGAGCTGAGGCGGATGGCGTCCAGGGACGGACGCTTCGATTTGAGGCGCACCATGCCGGACAGCGACCCGGGGTACTCCACCGGGACTTCGCCCCGGTACATCTCGACGGATTCCAGCGCGCCCAGGTTGAACACCGAGAAGGCGCCGCCCACGTGGTAGGGGTGCAGGATGGGGACCCCGTCCAGGACCACCGCCGTCTGCCCCGGGTCCCCGCCCCGCACCAGCGGCCGCACGTTCACGTCGTTCTGGATCTGCACGCCGGGAGAGTAGGTGGCGGCGCGGACGGGATCGCCGAGCGCGCTGGGTATCCTGCGGATGAATTCGTTCTTCACCTCATGCGGCCGGGCCTCCCGGGCGCGGGCGGTGGTGCGGGATTCGGGCAGTTCCACGGCCGCCGCCGAATCCTCCGCCGTCGCCGCAGCTGTCACAGTCGATGAGGTCGTCGCTGTCGCAGTCGCTGCCGAAGTCGACGTCGCCGAATCCGCCGGGACGGGATCGGCCGGCTGGCTTCCCGCTTCGGCACCGAAGCCCGACTCCGCGATGGCGCTCGCCGCGGCGGGGACTGCGCCGGACGCCGCCGGGGCGAGCGCGAAGACCGGCGCGAGGACGAGCGCCAGGGCGCGCGGAAGCAGGGGGGCGGACGCCCTCGACCGGAAGCCCATCAGAAGGTCCATCCCAGGCCGAGGTTCATGTCCCATTGCGCCGTGGGGATGTCCGCCGGGCGGAAGCGGCGCTCGCCGGATGGGATCTGGGGCACGGTGAGGGAGAAGTAGGGGATTACGACGTCGGGCAGCACCGGCCAGTCCGCGATCCGCAGGGCCATGCCCAGGCCGCCCTGGAAGACCAGGTGCTGGTTGCTGGGGAAGGGCTTGGAGAAGTCCTCGCCGAGCACCTCCCCGATCTGGGTCGCCAGCCATGTCACGCGCAGGTTACTGAACAGGAGCGGGACCCCGAACTTGCGGGAGACGGCGTATTCCGCGAAGAAGGTGTTGTCCGCCCAGGCGCCGATGCCCCAGCCGGCCCCCAGGGAGTGGCGGAAGGAGGGAAGGGCGGGAAGCCCCAGGTTGAGCGAGAACTCCATGGTGGCGGGGTTGGTGGGCATCTCCAGGTGCCATTTCATTTCCAGCCCCGGGAACGGCCCCCAGGCGTCGCGGACACCCAGGCGGTACTCCAGGCTCCCCTTGGGGACTTCCGTTCGATCCACGCTTTCCCGGCCGCTGCCGTCCTGGTTGCAGGCCTTCCCGCCCGTGGAATCCGTCTTCGGTTCCGAACAGCTCCACAGGGTCTGCCGGCCGACGCCCAGCGTGGCCTGGCTGCGTCCCGCCGGCAGCAGGGCGCCGGTGGCGAAGTTGTGGGTGGAGTAGAGGCACCCCGAAGGAAGCAGGGCGGCGGCGAGCAGCGCGGCGGCCGCGAGGCCCCGCCGGCAGGCGCGCCCAAAGCCCGCCCTTCCGGGGCGGGAAGATCCCGCATGCCGCTGATGCATCTCCAAGTCCGGCTTCCCCTACACTTCATGCCCATGCTGCGGAAGATGCGCAACGGCTGACTCGCGGCACCTCGCGCATAGCCCAGCACGGGAAATTAACCGAGACTCGGGCCGGAATCAAGCGGAGAGAAAGCGTTTTTAAAACCAGGGCGAAACCGGCCACCGGCAGGCCGGTCCAGGCCGACTATTCGGGCATCCGGAAGGCCAGCCCCACCACGAAGCTCCGGTCCCGAGAACCGCCCGACAGGTATCGGAGGTCCGACCATGAGAAATTTGCGGTCAGGGCCGGAGCCCGCGTCCCGGGGCCCAGGGCATACTCCGCCTCCACGCCGAGCTCGTGGCCTTCCAGGTGCCCCAGGCGGATGTCGCCGGTGTAATGGCCCTCGCGGGCCGAGTAGGAGGTCCGGTAGAAATCCGCCGGCAGCTGGTAGTAGTACTTGTGCCTGGGAGTCACCAGCCACCGCTCGCCCAGCTCCACGGGCAGGGCGGTCTCGGGGATCCAGGCCCGCACCCCCCAGGAATCGGCGTAGGCGCCCTGCCGGTGGAAGACGGCCGCCCCGAATCCCAGGTAGGCGCCGATCTCGGCGCCGGCCACGTGGCGATGCCGCAGGTCCGGCAGGCGCTCGGGGAACAGGGTGGTGAGGATGCGCGCGCGGCGGTAGGGGTTCTCCAGGGTGCCCGCCAGCGACGTGATCGCGTAGGAAAGTCCGGCCTGCAGGCGCGGGGACAGGAGCTGGCCCACCTGTACCCCGGCGGCCAGGCGCGTCGACGCGGACGGCCACAGCGACGCCTCGCCGGGAGGCGCCGCATCCGGGACGCTGTAATCGAGGCCGGCGCCCAGGTATCCCGTCACGGCCGTGTTACGCTTGAACAGCTCGATCCCGCCGTTCAGGGTCGCCATCGCCGAGTGGAAGTCGGACTCGCCGGAATAGCGCGCCCCCGCGCCCACGAAGGCCGGATTGGCGCCGGGCAGGTCGCGGCGCAGGGACAGGGTGGCCTCCCCGCGGCCTTCGCCGGATCCATGATGGCCGTGGGCCCGGATGGACGCGCCGGACACCGCGTCGATGTCCGTGGAGGCGCCGCCGGGATCCTCTCCGGCATGATCGTCCCCGTGCGCATGATGGGAATGGGCGTGGCCGCCGGTGTCCGGCGCGCCCGGGATGCGGATCCATTCCCCCAGCCCCTTGACGCCCAGGCGCCAATCCGGCGCCAGGCTCAGCCAGGCCTTGCCCGCCAGGGTGGTGACCTGCTGTCCCTGCGCGTCCCAATAATGGGCCGACCAGGTCTCGTACCGGGTCCGGTAGGCGCCCGTCTGGGCCGAGGCCGCAGCCAGGCAGCCCAGGAGGGCCGCCGCCAGCGTCGCCGGCCGCAGCCGGGCGACAATTCGCGCAGGGATTCCGGAAGGAGCTTCGTGTCCCAAGACCGCCTCCCGCTCCGCTATTCCGCCAGGGGTCCGGCGAGGTGGCCGGGTCCTTCCGCCTCGCCCCAGGTCGCCACCGTCCGGGGATTGGCCCCCACCGTCAGCGTCCTGGCCACGGTCGCGGCGCCGGCGTCGATCTGGGTGACCGTGCCGTCGAGGTTGTTGGCCACGAAGAACCAGGCGTCATCGCCGCTCAGGGCCTCGCCGTGATGGCTGAGGCTCCTGCCGATGCCGAGGGCCCCGGTCTGCTCCGGCGCGGCGGGATCGGAGATGTCCAGCACCAGGTGCTTGTCGGCGTAGTGGGTTTCATCCGAGCCGGACGCCATCTGCACGTACATGCGCGAGCCTGCGATGACGATGTGGCCGGGACCCGCGGAGCGGGCGGGGGTGTCCGCGATCGGATCGTCGCAGTCGGGGCCGCCGTACAGGAGGGCCACCTCGTTGACCACCGAATCCGCCTCGGAGTCGATGACGACCACCTGGCCCGCCTGGCAGACCTCGCCGGGCGCGGCGGTGTCGGCCTCCCGGGGCTTGGCCTGGAGGGAGTACACGTAGCGGCCGTTCCCCTTGGTATAGCCGCCTCCCGATCCCCCGGTCTTGAGCACCTTGAAGGTCGGCGCGGCGGATTCCAGGTCCACGGAGACGATGTCCCCGGTGGCGGTGAGGTTGCAGTAGGCCTTGCCGGTGAGGCTCGAGGCCCCGCATCCGTGGGGCGAGGCCCGGGCCACGCCCAGGTCGCCGGCGGAAACCGCCGCCAGCTTGCGGATGTCGGACGGGTCGGAATAGTCGAAGACGGCCAGGACCTCGCTGGTGTCCCCGATGTTGCTGATGACCACCCGGTGGGCGCTCTTGCCGAAGGCGGCCTTGTGGTGGCCGACTCCCAGGCCCGCCTCGCCGACCGCCTTCAGGTAGTCGGGGCTTCCGGGCGTGATGTCGATGAACAGGGCGGAGTTGGTGGCCGGGGTCCCTGCCCCGTCGTTCATGGACACCCAATAGCGCTTCCCGCCGTGGGTCGGGGTCACGTAGGAGTGCACCGGGCGCGTGGCGCCCAGGGAGGAGGAGGGGATGCGGGCCTTCTCGAGCATGGTCTTCCCGTCGAAGGCCAGCACCTCGTTGCGGTTCGACAGGTTGACGAGCACGGTGCCGTCCTCGAGGGCCTGCATGTCGGTGGGGCCGGAGACGTCGGCGATCTCGCCGGACACCTGTTCCCCGGTGGCGATGTCATAGGCGGCCAGCGAGCCTTCGCGGGCGACGAAGAGGAGATGCCTGTCTCCGTCCTGGTTTTCCGATCCGGAGCCGAGGCAGCCCGCGAACAGCAGGGCCGAGGCGACGGCAAGGGTGCAGGTGGAAAAATTCTTGTCGGTCATTCCGATACTTCCTTGATTGTTCCGGTCCGCCGCGCCGGCGCTCTCAGGCGCTTCCAGGCGCGGACCTCATTGCGTGCAGCCGCAGCCGCCGCCCGGCGTCCCGCCGGGGAGCTCGGCCGCGGTCGCGGTCTGGTGGACCTTGTTGTCGTACTCTCCGTGCAGCTCCTGGCGGGAGAAGGGGGACTGCATGCACTTGCGCGCGAGATGCTCCCGCTGGTAGGGCAGCACGCGGGCGCATCCCGTCCATAGGAGGGCCAGGGTCATGGCGAAAGCGACCGTCGCGAAGAATCGCATGGCAGGGTTCCCGTCGGCTTGCGGAGTTTTCGGCCGTCCCTACGGGGACGCGCCAGGCTGCTGTCACAGTATATCCCTATCCGGCCTGGTGCGCCGGACAGGCGGGGCGCTAGCCGATGGGGATTTTGAGAGGCGAATCCGCCTCCTGCGGAAGCAAGGCGGAATGCGGGGCCCGGAGCAGGCGCCCCAACCGTCCGGCCGGAACCTGGAGGACCCATTCCGGCGCCTGGAACACGGGGCCGGCGGAGAGCTCATCCGACCCGTCCCGCCCCGTGCAATGGGCCAGGGCGGGCTGGTGCAGCTCCCCCGGCGCGAGGACCGTCTCCGCCCCGGAATCCGCATGGATAGGAATCTTCGGGCAGAAGCAATCCTTGGGACAGCCCGCGGGATGATGCTCGCAGGCTTCCGGACCGCTTCCCGGCGCCGCGATGCGGGCGGCTTCCACGGGGGTTTCAAGGTGCTGGTGGGAAAGGAGTTCCGAGAACAGGAATCCGGCCGGCCGCAGGGCCAGCGCCAGCAGCAGGGCGATGGGGCCCGGATGCCGGAATCGGCGGAATGCCGCGAAAATTCCCATGGACCTAATCTATATCCCGGGGCCGTCCGGCGCCAGGGATGCATCCCCCAAAACCTTGCCACAACGGCATCCTGACAGCCCGGGACAGGCTTTACTAGATTTGGATATGGCCAAAATACTGGACGATCTCTCCCGCACTTTCTCCGAATACCTCCTCATCCCGCGGCTCACCCGCAAGACCCATGTCCCCCGCAACGTCTCCCTGGCGGCCCCCCTCGCGCGGCACCGGAAGGACGAGCCCAGCCGCCTGAGCCTCAACATCCCCGTGGTCTCGGCCAGCATGCAGGCCGTGTCCGGGACCGACATGGGCATCGCCCTGGCCCGCCAGGGCGGCGCCGCCTTCGTGTTCTGCTCCCAGAGCATCGAGAGCCAGGCCGCCATGATCGCCAAGATCAAGGCCCACAAGGCCGGCTTCGTGGTCAGCGACTCCAACGTCAAGCCCGGCGCCACCCTCCGGGAGCTGCTGGAGGTGATGCGCCGCACCGGCCACAGCACCGTGCCCGTCACCGAGGACGGCACCCACAACGGCAGGTTCGCCGGCATCATCACCGACAAGGACTTCTGGGAATTCGAGGACGACCTCTCCTCCAAGGTGCAGGCCTACATGACGCCCCGGGACAAGGTCATCCACGGCCAGGTGGGCATCACCCTCAAGGAGGCCAACCGCCTGCTGCACAAGAACAAGAAGGAGTGCCTGCCCGTGCTGGAGGCGGACGGGCGCCTCAACTCCCTGGTGTTCAAGAAGGATTACGTCGATCACATCAACAATCCCCTGGAGCTGCTCGATTCCGGCAAGCGCCTGGTGGCGGCCGCCGGCATCAACACCCACGACTACCGGGAGCGCGTCCCGGCCCTGGTGAAGGCCGGCGCCGACATCCTCTCCTTCGACTCCTCCGACGGCCACAGCGAGTTCCAGAGGGAGGCCTCCCTCTGGGCACGCGAGCAGTTCGGCGACAAGGTCGTCATCGGCGGCGGCAACGTGGTCTCCGCCGAGGGCTTCCGCTATCTCGTGGAGGAGGCGAAGCTCGACTTCGTCAAGGTCGGCATCGGCGGCGGCAGCATCTGCATCACCCGCGAGCAGAAGGGCATCGGCCGCGGCCAGGCCTCGGCCCTCATGGAGGTTGTCGCCGAGCGGGACCGCTACCTGGCGGAGACCGGCGTGTACGTCCCCATCTGCTCCGACGGCGGGCTCGCCAACGACACCCAGATCATCATCGCCCTGGCCATGGGCGCCGACTTCGTGATGATGGGCCGCTACTTCGCCATGACCGACGAGAGCCCCACCCCCAAGGTGTCCATCAAGGGCGGCATCTACAAGCCCTATTGGGGCGAAGGCTCCAACCGCGCCCGCAACTGGCAGCGCTACGTCGACGAGAAGGGCGCGAGCAAGCTGCACTTCGAGGAGGGCGTGGACGGCTACGTGCCCGTTGTGGGCTCGGTGAACGAGGTGCTGGCGGTGACCCTGGAGAAGCTGCGCGCCACCATGTGCAACCTCGGCTCCACGGACCTGCGCGAGTTCACCCGCAACGCGGTGCTCACCCTGGTCTCGGAGCAGTCCATCGAGGAGGGCGGCACCTCCAACATCATCCAGATGGACTATAAGTATGACGA
>CBILQL010000168.1:0-8745 GCA_966238865.1 uncultured bacterium | reverse complement strand
CCAGGTGCCGTCCGAATTTCCCTGCGGAGCGACATAGATGGCCTGGATATTGTCCTTGGTCGCGAGGGTTTTCATGGAATAGTATCCGCTCAGATCATCCCCGTTATCGGCGGCTGCGACCCTGGCGGCGGTGCCGCCCATGCAATGCATGCCGAAAATGATGCGGTAGGGTTTATCCTTATCGTAATTGGTCGGGATATCGATGATGTAGTCGCCTCTGTTTCCGCTGTTGATATGGTAGGTCCCGGATTTATTGATGCTTCCCAGCGCCTTCCCGCACCCGGCGCTTTTGACCGGGGGGTTCTGGAGGCCTCCCCATCTGTCGGCGGTCCCGAGGGTCACATTGACGCTATCCGCGTAGGAGGATATTTCCACGACCTTGGTTCCGTACCCATCGGCCTTGAATTCCAGCGATCCGACAGCCGCCCCGGCTGCGGTTTTGGCCAGCGCCTTACCCTGCAAGGAAGGTTCGGCCGAAGACATCATGGGATAGCCGTCGCCGGAAAGCGGAGAATAACGGAATGTCGAAACGCGTCCACCGATGGTCGTACGGACGATAAGCAGGTTGGCCGAGCCGATATATTCCTTCATGTTCCAGCTGAAATTGCCGGCCGGAGCCTCTGGGACGGTTTTTTCCTTGAGCAGATTGGCCGATACATCGAAGAGTTCGATTTTCACGGATGCGGGGGCGGCGAGGTGAAGTTCAACCACGCCCCGATTGATCGCGATGTTTCCATCGCGCAAAACCGGACCCGGTGCAACCGCAGTTGAAGTGCGCTTGATGGCAAAGACTCCGTTGCCGTCTGTGGTGTCCTTCAGATTCTGTCCCACCAAAGTGACGATGGCACCGGAAACTCCTTGTCCGCCGCTATTGGTCACTTTGCCGCGTAAATTGATGATCGTTTGTGCCTGGGCCGTAAAACCGGCTAAAACAGCCATGCAAAAGAATGATCTCTGGAACAAGGTACCCCCACCTGGAGAAGTTGTTTGTGCCCGTAGATCTATCGCTTTGCGGTGGTTTTCGCATGGGAAACCCTATTCTGCGCGAA
Source organism: uncultured bacterium (assembly GCA_966238865.1). Classification (GTDB taxonomy): domain Bacteria; phylum Fibrobacterota; class Fibrobacteria; order UBA11236; family UBA11236; genus CBILQL01. The sequence continues at coordinate 7,696 of CBILQL010000168.1, read as the reverse complement.
TTTATCGAAGCCTGATTGAAGCCGGTGGCCCCTTTTTCATAGCAAAACGCCATCAGGGCGTACCCTTGCGGATTCAGGCCCAAGTGATCCATGGGCCCGTCCAAAAAGACCGAGGACCACGGCGCCCAAATAACCTTCCATGTCGCCATGGGGCGGACGTTTTGTTCGATGGGGGTGCGGAAAGTCGGTTCGCTTTCGCTTTCCTGGGTGGCCCATTGTAGCTGAACATGGCTCTTTGGAATGTCACTTTGCCTCGCAAGTCGTATCCCGCACCTTACTTAACAGATTGTCAGGCGAAAAGACGGCAGTCCGGGGACTTTTCCAGCAGCCTGTCAAAGAGTTGGCTCCCGACCTAGAGCCGGAAGCCGAATGGAAAACTATTTTAGGGGCCGGATGAGATAGGACGATAAGAAATGAAAGCGCCAATTCAACTATCTCAAGAAGAGATCGCCATCCTCATGGATCTACTCTAAAGGTCCAAGAACGAGGGTTGAAATGCGCCCCAAGAAGCACACGCGATATGGAATCCGACGCCATCCGTAACCCCTTTCTTGCAAGGGATTGCTGAGCTTCCGGCCCAAGATTGACATTCCGGATCCACAATAAATACCTTATCGGGTACGGATAGGGAGTAGCTACCCGCATTGGGCGGGCCATTTAATCGTCAATACGGTCGTTTCCCTTGAGAACCGATCCGGTTAAATGAAAGTGCATCGGATTCACATCCGGCACTACCGGCGAGACTAACCACGATGTTCCGGGAGGAGCCCGCCCTGCGGCCGCCATGCCCCGGAGAGCACGGAGGGAGTCGCGCGTGGGAACACCCTGGATCTGGATCGCCTTCAACCTTTTCATCCTCGCCATGTTGGCCCTGGATCTCGGGGTCTTCCACAGTCAGCCGGGCCGGCGTCCTCATGGCTGCCCCTCTGTTCATGGTGCTGGTCCTCATCGGGGCTATCCCTTGGGCGATAGCTCGGCGGGGCGCAAGATATGAGGAATCCCGGAAAGAAAAGACCATGGGCTGGATGACGGAACCCGAGGCTTGGATTGCGTTCGCGACGCTGCTGGGACTGGAAATCGTCCTGGGGGTGGACAATATCATCTTCATTTCCATCCTGGCGGGGAAATTGCCAAAGGACCAGCAGTCCAAGGCCCGGTACCTGGGGTTGGGCCTGGCCCTGGTCATGCGGGTCATCCTCCTCTTCTCGATCTCCTGGGTGGTGGGGCTCACGGACCCCCTTATCTCGGCGTTCGGACATGAGGTGTCCGGGCGTGACCTGATCCTGTTCTTCGGAGGTCTTTTCCTCATCGGCAAGGCCACCCATGAGATCCACCAGAAGTTGGAGGGGGAAACCGGAAAAGCCTCCGCTCAAGTGGCCGCGAATTTTGTCAGCGTCCTCATACAGATCGTCCTGTTGGACATCGTGTTTTCCCTGGATTCGGTTATCACCGCGGTGGGAATGGTGGAGGATATCAGCATCATGATTTCGGCGGTAGTGGTCTCCATCGTCTTCATGATGGCCTTCGCCGGGCCGATGAACGCTTTCGTGGACAGGCATCCCACCTTGAAGGTGCTGGCCTTGAATTTCCTCATCCTCATCGGGCTCTGCCTCGTGGCCGAAGGCTGGGGCCATCATATCCCGAAGGGATATGTGTACTTCGCCATGGGATTCGCTATCATGGTAGAAGCGATAAATATCCGCATCCGAAGCGTCCACGCGCCGGTGAAATTGCACGAGCCTTATGCCGTCCAAGCGGAAGCAGAGGCCGACGGAGAAGCTGGGCAATCCAAGCGCATTTGAGGAATCGCCGGCCCCGACCTTCGGTGGCAAGGTCGACAATAGGTATTTTGACAGTGTCGGGCGGATAAGCGCCCGACACGCTCGCGGAGGTGATTACAGTGGCAGTCCGAAGGAAAAAGGCGAGGCGAGACGTCGAGAAGGACTATCCCTCGAAGCAATTTGTGGTGAAGTTGCGCAGGTTGGCCGACTGCATCGAACAAGGCGGACGATTCCGCATCCAGGTGGCCGGAGAGCGGATCGATGTACCACCAACCGCTATTATCAACATCGAACACGAACGCGGCGGGTCGGCGGAAGAAATCGAGTTTCAACTCAAGTGGCAAGTACAGGAGGCGCCACCTAAGGCCGTAGGCAAGAAACCCGGGAAACCAAAATCATAGCGGAAGGAAGGCGGCAAATCGACCCTGGGAACTCGGCGGGAATAGGCCCATAGCACGGTTGATAATTGCTGTTGCCGGCATTGCTCTAGACGAACCTGCTCCCCGCGCCGTCCCCTTGTAGCAAACGTCGGCGTCCAGCACCAGGGAATCGCCCTTCAACGCCCAGCTGCCGGAAAAGCCTTTCGAGCATGACTGGTTCCAATACATATCGAACGCGGCGCGCGAATCCTCCTGGATTGCGATTTCGTAGCGCACGGACGCATTCCCCCCGTCCTCGTCGGTGCAGGAGACGGTCATGAGCAGGGAGGCCTGCAGTAGGGAGCGGAATGCTTTCGTGGGACGTCCTAGGTTTCCGTCGGGTTCGACGCTTAAGCGGAAGGTTTCCGCTCCGGCACGGGCGGACTCTCGCGCCCCATCGCCCGCGACAGCGCCGCGAACAGCTCCCCCGCCGCCTCGATCTCCTCCTTCCGGATCGACACGCTCTCCACGTTGATGCCGATAGGAATCTTCTTCTCCGCCGCGAACACCCGCACCTCCCCGAACATCTGCGCCGCCAGGTCCACCGACTTGTGCAGGATGTCCGGCGCATGCCGCAGCTCGTTCTCCAGCCAGCGGGGGAAGGAGATGCCCAGCCATTTCATGAACTCCATGGTCTTGAGGGAGCCGCAGGGCGAGAAGCTGAGGATGAACGGCGGCGCCTCCACCCCCTCCCGCGAGAAGCGCAGGGCGTAATCCGAAAGCAGGGACTTGGTCGCCGACGCGTCGAACAGGGTCTGGGAGATGAAGAAGCGGCAGCCGGCGGCGTGCTTGGCGAGCAGGCGCTCGTCCTCGTCATGCTTGCGGGCATGGCGCTCGGCGATGGCGACCCCGCCCAGGCAGACCGGTGCGGACCGTCCCCGCGCCAAGGCATAGGCCGCCGACAGGGTCAAGGTCCCCGGCGCCCCCGGGGCCGCGCTCGTCGGCGCCCCCACCAGCACGCAGGCATCCCGTGCCGGAGATGCGGTAAGGGAGTCCAGCCAACCGCCCAAGGATTCCGGGCCCAGGTTGGCGACGCACTTGTAGAGGATGCGGGGGATGTCCAGGTCGGCCAGGAAATCCCGGGCATAGTCCATCGGCTCCAGGGTGGGCAGGAAGGGGAAGGGACGTTCCACCCCCGTGCGGCCCGCTTCGTCCTGCAGGTCGTAGAGGACCAGGCCGTCCGGGGCCAGGGCGGCGATGCGGCGCATTTGCCGCGCGGCGATGTCCCTGACCTTTTCGGGGTCCTGGCCACGCTTGGGCGGGGTGAGGCCGTACAGGCGCAGGCCGTCTGTTCGGGCGCGGATCTTGTCGACGAGCATAGGGGGGCGTCTCCGGAAAGCCTTTCTAATTTACCTTTTGCCCCGCCATCAGACATCCAAGCATGCAGCCAGAATCCCCAGTCCCGCCCCCAGCCGCCCCCGACCCGTCGGCGCCCCCTCCCACTCCGACGCCTCCGTCCCACTATGCCTTCGCCTACCCCGACCTGCCCATCCTGGCGGGGCGCGAGGCCATCCTCAAGGCCCTGGCGGAGCATCCGGCCATCGTGGTCCAGGGGGGCACCGGATCCGGCAAGACCACCCAGCTGCCCAAGTTCCTGCTGGAGGCGGGGTATGCCGAGCGGGGTCTCATCGGGGTGACCCAGCCCCGCCGCATCGCGGCCCTGGCCATCGCCGATCGCCTGCGCCAGGAGACCCGGCCCGAGCTCATCGGCGCCAAGATCCGCTTCCACGAGGACGTGCCCCCCGGCGCCCGCGTGAAGGTGATGACCGACGGCATCCTCCTCCAGGAATTCCGCCGCGACCCGCTGCTGCGCCGTTACGCCTGCATCGTCCTCGACGAGGCCCACGAGCGCTCCCTCAACGTGGACATCCTGCTCGGCATCTTCAGGGGTCTGCTGCCGCGTCGGCGCGACTTCCGCCTGGTGGTGACCTCGGCCACCTTGGACGCGGAACGCTTCGCGATCTTCCTGGGCTCGTCCGCTGCGAAACCCCGGCCGGCGGCACAGGGGTCGGCCCCGGGAGCGTCCGCAGCTCCCCCCCCTTCGCCCGCCCCGGGAGTGCCCGCGGGGCCGGCCTCCGCGACAACCCCGCCCGTTTCCTCTCCGCCTGCTTCCACCCCGGCCGCCGCCTCCGAAGCCGCCCCCAAGGCCCCCGTCGTCGAAGTCGAGGGCCGCCAATACCCCGTGACCATCGAGTACTGGGACCCCCAGGACGTGGGCGGCGCCGACGACCCGGAAGGAGAGGAGACCCCGTCCCGGGCCATCCCGCCGGTGGAGGCCGCGGCCATGGCCATCCGCGACCTGCAGGGCCGCAGGCCCGACAACCTGCTCTGCTTCCTGCCCACCGAGAGGGAAATCAACGAACTGCACCGGGAGCTGGAGCGCGACCTGGGGAACCGCTTCCTCATCCTGCCCCTGTACAGCCGCCTGGGCCCGGCCGATCAGAAGCGGGTGTTCCAGGACAGCCACAAGCCCAAGATCATCCTGGCCACCAACATCGCCGAGACTTCGCTCACCATCCCCGGCATCGGCTATGTGGTGGACACCGGCCTGGCGCGCATCTCGCGCTACCATGCCCAGACCAAGATCCAGGGCCTGCCCATCGAGCGCATCTCCCAGGCCAGCGCCCGCCAGCGCGCGGGCCGCGCCGGACGCGTCAAGCCCGGCATCTGCATCCGCCTCTACGGCGAGGAGGAGTTCGCCGAGCGGCCCGCCTTCACCGAGCCCGAGATCCTGCGCAGCAATCTCGCCAACGTGGTGCTGCAATTGCTGGCCCTGGGCCTCGACGTGGACAGCTTCCCCTTCCCGGACCCGCCCGCGCCCGCGGCCCTGAAGGGCGCCTTCCGCCAGCTCCACGAGCTGGGCGCCGTGGACGGCCCCGAGACCACCGCCTCCCTCACCGAGGAGGGCCGCAAGCTGAGCCGCATCCCCGTGGACGTGGCCCTGGGCAAGATCCTGCTCAAGGCCGGCGACTACGGCACGCTGCCTCCCGCCCTGATCCTGGCCGCCGGCGTCACCATCCAGGACCCGCGCTTCCTGCCCAAGGAGGAGCCCGACCGCCAGAAGGCCGCCGCCCTGCACCGCCGCTTCGAGGATCCGCGCTCCGACTTCGTCGGCCTGCTGGCCCTGTGGATCTGGATCCACAAGGAATGGGATTCGCTCTCCCAGCGCCGCCTGCGCCGGCTTTGCCTGGACAACTACCTCTCCTACAACCGCGTGCGGGAATGGATCGACTTGGCCGAGCAGTTCGCCCGCCTCCTCAAGGTCTCCGCCGACGCCCGCGGACTCGAGCTCGCGAAGCTCGACGCTGATGCCCTGCACAAGAGCATCCTCTCGGGCTTCCTGCCCTTCCTGGCGCGCAAGCGTCCGGAGGAGCCGTCCTACCGCCTCGCCGGCGACAAGGAAGCCTTCATGCACCCGGGGTCGTCCCTGGCGCGGCGCAAGCCCGAATGGATCGTGGCCGCCGAGGTGCGCCAGACCTCGCGCACCTTCATCTACCGCGCCTGCGAGATCAAGCCGACGTGGGTGGAGGAGATAGCCCCCGAGGCCTGCAAGCGCAGCTATTTCAACGTGGCCTGGAACCCGGAGCGCGGCTTCGTGGAGGCCGTGGAGCGCCTCGCCTACAAGGGCTTCGTCCTGCGCCAGGACCGGCGCGTCAACTACGAAAGCGTGGCGCCGGAGGAATGCGCCGAGATTTTCTGGCGCGAGGGCGTGATCCGCACCGGCAGCGGCGCGCCCTTCCCCTTCCGCGATCGCAACCAGGCCGTGCTCGAATCCCTGGCGGCGCTGGAGAAGAAGGCCCGCGCCCGCGGCCTGGTGCCGGACGAGGACGCCCTGGTCCATTGGTACCGCGAGCGGGCCCCAGGGGTATCGTCCAAGGTACGCCTGGAGAGGTTCCTTTTCGGGAAGCCCATGGACGGGGAGGATGGGCGCCTGCGTCCTCTGCAGGGCGCATCGCCGGCGCCGGCAGGGAATCGCACGCTGGAATTCTCCCTGGGAGACTGGGCCGGAGCCCTGGAGTCCCTGGACGCGGAGACCTGGGTCGCGGGCGAATCCGCCCCGGGTGCCGGCTCCCGGTCCGCCTGGGCCCACTCCCTGGAGCGCCTGTTCCCGGACATCATAGTATCCGGGGAGATACTGTATCCTGCAAAATACCTGTTCGACTACGGCAATCCCGCCGACGGACTCACCCTGGAGACCGATCCCGCGGGCCTGGCATCCCTCTCCCTTCCGGCCCTGTTCCACGGCATTCCCGGCTGGCGGGCCTGGATCTGGGAGTGGGCCCTCGAGAAGCTCCCTGCCAAGGCCCGCCAGCGGGCCCAGGAGCGGAAGTCCGCCCTGGCGGCGGCCTGGGCGGCGGGCCTGCCTGCTCCTGCCGCGGACGATGCCGACAATGCCGACAAGGCGGAGAAAGCCGTGCCGTCCCCGGCCGCGGCGCTGGCCGGCGTCCTCGCCGCAGTCCTGGGTGCCGATGCGGACAACCCGGCTCCGACCCTGTCCTTCCCGGCCACCTGGCCGTCCTTTCTGTGCCTGCACGTGCTGGTCAAGAGCCCTTCGGGCCGCCGCCAGTTGCTGCACGTGGCTCCCGACTGGGGGGATGCAGAGCTGTTCGCGGGCGCGCGCGCCCTGGCTTTCGGCGAGGCCGCCGCGGCGCGTCCTTTCGCGGAATGGATGGACTGGGCGCGGCAGAACCACGGCGAAGTCCCGCCTCCGCTTTCCTGGCGGGGACTGGCCTTCGGCGTGCGGGTGCCGGCGATCGCGTCCCCGGTCGTCCTGACCGGAGCCGAAGGACCGCCGGCCTGCGAGTTCTTCGCGGACCCGGAAGAGGCCCGCTTCCACCATCGCCTGGCCAGCCTGGTCAGCGACTTGCCCGCGCCGGCGCGCGCCAAGGACGCGGCACAAAAGCCGCTGGAAACCTTCCTGGCCCGGCGCCTGGATGCCCTGCTCGATGCCTGGTCCTGCCCGGACAAGGTGCGCCGGGACATCGTCCCCTTGCGGGACTTCCTGGCCGGCATCCTTCTGCCGGCCCTTGCGGTCTCAGCCTACGGGGCCGAAGCCCAGGCCCGCGCGGAGAAGGATTTGCCGCCCGTGCGGGCCGCCCTGCCCAAGGCCGGGTCCCAGGTCAAGTCCCTGGCGGCCTTGGGGCAGGCCGTCACCCGCGGCGGCGACGGCGGGAACTGGACCGTCGCGGTCCTGGCCCTGCATGCGGGCCTGCTCTCCTGGGAGGGCTTCGCCCGCTGGTATGCGTTCTTCGCCCAGCCCCCGGCGGCCGCCAAGGCCGGCATCGCCGGGATGGTGCGCGACATCACGGCCACGAAAGCCTGGGAGGAATGGGTCCTGTCGGGATACCACGGGGCCTGGGCCGCGACGGCTTTGGAGGCGACGGGCGCGATGCCGGGCCCGGAGCAGCGTAACACCGGAGCGTCCCCGGGAGACGCCGCGGCGGAGGCCTCCGGCGGCGCGTCCGCGGGACGGAAGGCCGGACCCTTCGGGAGCGG
>CBILQL010000167.1:0-8756 GCA_966238865.1 uncultured bacterium | reverse complement strand
CAGGCGCTTGAGCGTGTCGCCGTCGCGGCCGTCGGACCCGGAGACGCGGAATCCCCAGGCCCAGAGCACCTCGGCCAGGACGCTCATGCCGGCCCCGCCGATGCCGACGAAGTGCAGGCTGCGCAGGCGGATGCTGGGCTTCACCGCGCGCCTCCCCTCGCGGCCGCGCGGGCCGGGAGCCGGGCCGGGGGCGCGGCATGGCGCGATCCGCCCCGGGAAGCCGCGGCCCCCGGGCGCGCGCCGGCCTTGGCGCCGGATTTCACGGCCGCGCCGGCCAGGAGCTGCCATTTCTTCGGGTTGCTGCGCCAGGACTCGGGCAGGGTCTCCAGGGAATGGCCGGAGATGGAGAGGAGCACGCCCATGGCGAACAGCCCCACCACCAGGGAGGTGCCGCCGTAGGAGATGAACGGCAGCGGCTGCCCGGTGGTCGGGAAGAACTTGGCGCACACCCCGACGTGCATGATGACGTTGACGGCCAGGGAGACCACGATGCCCAGGGCCGCCAGGCTGCCGAACCGATCGGGGCAGAGGAAGGCGATGCGCAACCCCCGCCAGATGACCACGCCGAAGAGGAGCAGGCACAGGGCGGTCCCGACGAGGCCGAGCTCCTCGCCGAGGATGGAGAAGACGGTGTCGGTGAAGGGCATGGGCAGGTAGCCGAGCTTCTGGGTGCTGGTGCCGAGGCCGGTTCCGAACACGCCGCCGTTCCCCAGGCTGACCAGGGCCTGCAGGCTCTGGTACGAGCTGGCGGGGTTGTCGTCCGGGTGCAGGAAGGCCATCACGCGCTTCATGCGGTAGCTGCTGCTGACCATGAGCGCCCCCAGCGCGGGCAGGCCCACCAGGGCCAGCCCGCCAAGGTGCGCGATGCGGGCGCCGCCGGCGAAGACCAGGGCCGCGGTGATGGCCATGACGGTGGCCGCCGTGCTGTAATTGGGCTGCTTGAGGATGAGCAGGAAGGTGACGGCGGAGAGGGCAAGCGAGGCCAGGAAGCCCTTGCCCAGGCGGTGCATGACGTCGGCCTTCTCGGCCAGGAGGCGGGCCAGGGCGAAGATGAGGGCCACCTTTGCCAGCTCCGAGGGCTGGATGCCGAACACCCAGCGGCGGGCCCCGTTCACGGCTCCGACCATGCCGGAGAAGACCACGAAGGCGAGCAGCCCCAGGCAGCCGAAAATCATGGGCCGCGACCAGCGCTCCCAGGTCTTGTAGGGGGCGGAGAGGCCGATGAGGAAGGCGATGAAGCCGATGATCACCTTCTTGCGGTGGTGGACGAGGTAGAAGGACTCGGGCAGGCCGCGCGCCTCGGCGTAGGCCGCCGAGCTGCTGTAGATGATGACCAGCCCGAACCCGACGAGGGCGAGCACGGCCAGCAGCAGGATGATGTCGATGCGCAGGCTCTTCACCGGAGATTCCCCTTCAGATCCTCTCTCCGGCTCCGCGGAGCTCGCCCGCCTTCGCCTTCTCCTTGAGGAACTCGTACACGCGCTCCAGGCGCATGCCCCGGGAGGCCTTGACCAGCACGGCGTCCCCGGCGGCCACGGCCTTGAGCAGCTCGGCGGCCAGCAGGTCGAAATCGGAGAAGTGGTGCGCCCGGTTCCGGGGCAGGCCCTTGTCCCGGGCGCCCTGGTTGACGTGGCGGCTCAGGCTGCCGAAGGTGAACAGCTCGTCCACGCCCATCTCCACCAGGTACTGGCCGACCTCGCGGTGCAGCCGCTCGGCGTCCGCCCCCAGCTCCAGCATGTCGCCGATGACGGCGATGCGCCGGCCCGGAACCTGGAAGGATCCCAAGGTTGCCAGGGCCGTCCTGGTCGAGGAGGGGTTGGCGTTGTAGCAGTCGTCGACGACGGTGATGCCGGCCAGCCGCTTCACCTGCAGCCGGTTCTTGCTGGCGGCGAACCCGGCCAGGGCCTCGGCGATGCGGGCCTTGGGGATGCGGTGGTGGATGCCCACGGCGATGGCGGCGAGGGCGTTGTAGACATTGTGGCGCCCCGGCACCCGGAGCCGGAACCAGGTGCGCCCGATGCGGAAGCTGGCGCAGCCGTCGGGCCCGAAGGACAGGTCATCCGGGCGGACCTGGCCGCGGTCGATGCCGTAGGTGAGCAGCTTGTAGCGGGAGGTGCCGCGCAGGCCGGAAAGCAGGGGGTCGTCCACGTTGAGGATGAGCACGCCCTTGCCCTGGATGCCGGCGGCGATGGACGCCTTCTCGTCCCGGATGCGCTCGCGGGACCCGAAGAACTCCAGGTGGCTGTCGCCGATGTTGGTGATCACGGCCGCGGTGGGCTGCGCGCATTCCGACAGGACCTGGATCTCGCCGGGGTGGTTGGTGCCCATCTCGATGACGGCGAACCTGTGGCTCTTCTTGAGCTCGAACAGGGTGAGCGGCACGCCCACGTGGTTGTTGTAGTTCCCCTGGGTGCCCAGGGTCGGGCCCGCCTGGGACAGCACCCGGACGATCATGTCCTTGGTGGTGGTCTTGCCGTTGGACCCGGTCACCGCCACCTTGGGGATGCGGAACCCGGCCGCGTATCCCTTCGCGAGGGACAGCAGGGCGGCGTTGGTGTCCTTGACCGGCACGTATACGTTCACGGGCTTCCCGTTCTTCTCGAGCCATTCCTGGTCTACCACGGCGGCGTACCCTCCCATTGCGAAGATGTCGTTGGCGAATCTGTGTCCGTCGAATTTCTCGCCCTTGATGGCCCAGAACACCTGGCCGCGCTTCAGGGCGCGGCTGTCGGTGCAGAGCTTCACGGCCTTGGAAGCCCTCGCCTTGCCGGCGATGGTCGTGTCCAGGAGGGCGGCCATCTCGCCCAGGCTAAGCTCCACGGTCCCCTCCCGCCCAGGCGGAAATCTCCTCCTGGTCGCTGAAATGCCGCTTCTCCCTCCCGAGGATCTGGTAATCCTCGTGGCCCTTCCCGGCCACCAGCAGGCAGTCGCCGGCGCCGAGCGATCCAAGCGCCTGCCGTATCGCGGCGCGGCGATCGGCCTCCACCAGGACCTTGCCCTTCGGCTCCATGCCGGCGAGGATCTCGTCGAGGATGGCCCGCGGGTCCTCGGTCCTGGGATTGTCGCTGGTCAGGAAGACGCGGTCGGCGTGCTTCACGGCGATGCCTCCCATGATGGGCCGCTTGGTGCGATCCCGATCGCCGCCGCAGCCGAACAGGCAGACCAGGCGGCCGGCCGTCAGGGGGCGGAGGCTCGCGAGCACGCGCTCCAGGGCGTCGGGAGTGTGGGCGTAATCGACCACGGCGAAGGCCCCTCCCGGAAGCGCGAAGACCTGGTTGCGTCCGGCGACCTGCACCTCGGCGATGCCGCGGGCGATGGTCTCCGCCTCGAATCCCAGGGAGAAGCCCAGGGTCACGACGGCCAGGAGGTTCTCCAGGTTGATGCGGCCCACCAGGCGGGACTTGAAGCGGTGCGCGGCTCCCTTGTAGGCCACCTCGAACTCCGTGCCGGACAGCGACATGGAGGAATCGGTGAGCGTCACGTCCGCCAGGGTGGCCACCGAGGCCCCTCCGGCCGGGGCGGCGGCGGTGGAGGCCACGGCCGGGGAGGAGACGTCCCCGGCGCCGCGGGAGAAGGTGAGCCTGGGGCAGGCGAGCTCGGCCGCCAGGCGCGCCCCGTAGGCCGAGTCGGCGTTCAGGATGGCCATGCCGTCGGGCCTCAGGTATTCGGTGAAGAGGCGCTTCTTGGCCTGGTAGTAGTCCTCGAAGTCCTTGTGGTAATCCATGTGATCGCGGGTCAGGTTGGTGAAGATCGCGCGATCGAAGTCCACGCCGCGGACGCGGTCCTGGCTCAGGGCATGGGAGGACACCTCCATGGCGAGGGCGTCGCAGCCCTTGTCCCGCCCGTGCGCCAGCATGGCGAAGAAGGCGTCGGGCCCGGGGGTGGTTAGTTCGGAGGGCAGGGTCTCGTCCCCGACCTCGTAGCTGATGGTGCCCAGCGACACCGGCTTCCGGCCGGCCGCCTTGAACAGCGCGGCGGTCAGCTTGGTGATGGTGCTCTTGCCGTTGGTGCCGGTCACGCCCACGGACAGCATGTCCCAGGCCGGGTGCCGGTGCCAGGCGTCGAACAGCGGGCCCACCAGGGACCTGAGGCCCGGAACGTGCACCAACTCGGCGGTCGCGGACGCGGACCCGGATCCGACGGGAGCGTCGCCCTCGGAAATCACGGCCGCGGCGCCGCGGGCCACGGCGTCGCCGGCGTACCGGGACCCGTCGTCCTTGGCGCCCTTCAGGGCCAGGAACAGGTCCCCGGGCTTCACCTGGCGGGAATCCACCTTCACTCCGGAGATTTCCGGGTTCGACCGCAGGGGGACGCTGGCCCCGGCTTCGCGCAGAAGATCGGCGAGGCGCATCATCCCATCCATCCCAAGGTGAGCAGGCACTTCTGCCCCGGCTTCACGGACGTCCCCGCGGCGGGTTCCTGGCGGATGATCCGCCCCGCCCCGGTGTATTCCACGTCCAGACCGAGGTTCTTCAGCTTGATCAGGGCGTCCCGCAGGGTGCCGTTCTCCAGGTCCGGCATCACCCGGTTCTCCAGGAAGCCGAGGGACAGGGTGACCGTCCCGCCCGCGGGGACGCGCCGCCCCGGCTTGGGATCCTGGGACAGGATGAGGTCGCCCTCCCCTTCCACCTCGAGGGCGAGGCCGGTCCCGGAAAGGAGGCGCATGGCGTCGGCCTCGCGGTAGCCGATGAGGTTGGGCACCAGGGAGGAATCCGGGACCGCGCCGGCGGCTCCGCCCGGGGATCCCTGCATGGTAGCGACGGCGGCCGCCGGGGAGGCGCGCCCGGCCAGGGGGTATTCCGGCAGGGCCAGCAGGCGATCCACCAGCTCGCGGAAGATGGGCGCGGCGCTCTGGCCGCCGTACTTGAACTGCGAGGGCTCGTCCAGGAGCACCAGGACCACGAACTCGGGGCGGTCCGCCGGGACCATGCCGGCGAAGGAGGAGTTGAAGCGCCCCTTCACGTAGCGGCCGGTCTCCGCGTCGATCTTCTCGGCGGTGCCGGTCTTGCCCGCCAGTGCGATGCGATCGGTCCGGATGTCCGAGGCGGTGCCGTATTCGACCACCGCGGACAGCATGGACTTGACCTTCCCGGCCGTCGCCTCCGAAAGCACCCTGCGGACGGAGCGGGGCGGCGTCTCCCGCACCAGGTTCCCGGATTCGTCGGCCCAGCCCCGCACGATGCGCGGTTTCATGAGCACCCCGCCGTTGGCGATCGCGCCGAACGCCATGGCCACCTGCAGCGGGGTGGCCGAGATCTCGTGGCCGAACGCGATGGTGCTCTGGGAGCGGCCGCTCCAGGTTCCCACCGGCTTCAGCACGCCGCTCTCCTCGGCGGGGAGCCCCACGCCGGTCTTGATGCCGAACCCGAAGGAGCGGATATAGCGGTAGAAGGTCTCGGGCTTGAGCCGCGGCGCGGTCTTGGCGAAGGCGATGTTGCTGGAATACGCCATGGCGTCGCGGAAGGAGATGGTCCCGTGGGGCTTGGTGTCCCGGATGGTCTCGCCGCCGATCTTGTAGGTCCCGTTCTCGGCGTCGATGGAATCCTCGAGGCCGATGAGCCCCTCCTCCAGGAGCGCGGCGGCGGTGATGGCCTTGAAGGTGGAGCCCGGCTCGTACACCTTGCATACCGCATGGTTCTTCCAGGTCTCCCCGTCCGGCGCCTCGCGGGTGTTGGGATTGTAGAAGGGGTAGTTGGCCATGGCCAGGATGTCGCCGGTCGCGGGTTCCACCACGATGGCCACCCCCTGGCGGGCTCCGGCCTTCTTCACGCCGCGCTCCAGGGCGCGCTCCAGGATGCCCTGGATCTTGGCGTCCAGCGTCAGGATCACGTTGAGGCCGTTCTCGGCCTCCTTGCGGCGCTCGCCGAACCCGGGATAGTAGCGCTTCTTCACGTCCTGGCGGATGTATTTCCAGCCGTCGGTGCCGCGCAGCTCCTTGTCCAGGAAATACTCGAGGCCCAGCTGGCCGTAGCCGTCCCGCCCGACCGTGCCCAGCACCTGCCCCGCCAGCGCGCCCAGGGGGGCCACCCGCGTGAGGTTGCGCGTGCGCTCCCCGGCCGGGGACTTCCCGTCGGCCCCGCGGCCCTGCCCCGGCCCGAGATGGAGCCTCACGTCGGCGTTCACCACCAGCCTGCGGGCCTCCCGGTCGAGGATCTCGCCGCGCATGGGCGCCACCACGTTCCGGCGCACGCTCTGCGCATAGGCGATCTCGCGGTAGCGCCCGGAGTCCACGACCTGCACCCAGGCGACGCGCGCGAGCATGCCGGCCCAGACCAGCGCCAGGAGCAGGCCGAGGGTCACAATCCTCTTGTTAGCCATCCGGCGACGCTCCTCCGCAGGTCCTTGACCGCCCGGGGGCCTTCCCCCTCCGCCCCGGTTCCGTTCCCGGCCTCCGATCCGGATCCTCCCCGGCGCGCCATCACGGCGCGGCCTTCCTCCTCCGCCTCGGGATAGACGAGCACGGGCGCGCTCCCGTATTCCAGCCCGAACCGTCCCCGGGCCAGCGCCTCGAGGCGGGCCGGGCTGCGCAGCTCGCCGGCTTCCAGCTCCAGGAGCGCCAGGGTGTCCCGGAGCGCCTTGCGCTCGCGGACAAGCTTCACGGACTCCTTGGAGAGCCTCACGTAGGCGTTCTGCTTCCAGACATGGGCCATGAGCACGGAGGCCCCGAGCAGCACCGAGAGGAACAGCGCGATGATGTTGCGGAGGCGGAAGCCCTTCACTCCGGCCTCCTTTCCCCGGCCGCGCCGGGAGCGGAGGCGCCCGCGGGAGCGATCTTCTCCAGCACGCGCAGCTTGGCGCTGCGGGAGCGGGGGTTGGCATCCATCTCGGCCCGGCTCGGCAGGGCCGGCTTGCGGAAGACCTTGCGCAGGCGGCGGCGATCCGACCCGCATACGCAGACCGGCAGCCCCGGAGGGCATACGCAGTCCTTCTCGAAGGCGGCCGCGGCCTCCTTGACGGCCCGGTCCTCGACGCTGTGGTAGCTGAGCACGCAGAGCCGGCCGCCCGCCTTCAGGGCGCCGACCGCGGCCTTGATGCCTTCCCCGATTTCGGAGATCTCCCCGTTCACCTCCATGCGGACGGCCTGGAAGACCCGGGCCAGCATGGAGTTGCGGTTGTCGCCGCGCACGCCGGGGAGCGAATCCACGGCCTCGCGGAGCAGGTCGCTGTCGACGGGGCGGCCCGCCTCGATGCGCTCCGTCACGGCCCGCGCCAGGCGCCTGGCCTCGTCGATGTCGGCGTTGCGGCGCAGCACCGAGGCCAGCTCCCATTCGTCCCAGCGCCGCAGCAGGTCGGCCGCCGTCGGGCCCTCGCCGGACATGCGCATGTCCAGCGCCGTGCCGGGCGCGAAGCTGAAGCCCTTCCGCTGCGCGTCCAGCTGGCGGGAGCTGACGCCGAGGTCGAAGAGGGCGCCGGAGAGGCTCTCCGGGGCGCAATGGGCGGAAAGGCGCGAGAAGGAGTCCCGCTCGATGCGGACCCGCGCGTCTCCGGCGAATGTCTTGCGTCCCCGTTCCACAGCTTCCATGTCCCTGTCCAGGCCCACCAGCCCCCCGCGGGGCCCGAGCCTGCCGACGATGCCCCGGGCGTACCCCCCGCCGCCGAGGGTGGCGTCGAGATAGAGTCCGTCCGGATCCGTGACGAGCAAATCCAGGATTTCCGCGGCCATCACCGGGGCGTGGTATTCGTCCCCGGCGGGCCTACCCGGCTTCGCCATCAGAACCACTTCTCGTAGGGCTTCTCTTGTTCGGGCGTGACCTGCTCCACCTGCTCGGCGTACTTCGCCGGAGCCCAGAGGCGGACGCGGTTGCCGTCGCCGACAAAGGTCACCTCGCCGGAAATCCCGGCGTAACTCATCTGTTCCGTGGTCAGGCTGATGCGGTTCTGTCCGTCGAGCACCGAGAGCTTGGCCATCGCGGTGAGCCGCGTGCGGAAGCGGGAGAACTCGGCCCAGTTGACCTTGTCCTCCTTGGCCTTCTCCTCGATGGACTTCAAGTAGCCGTTCCATTCGTACACCGGGTAGAGCGCCAGCGTGCTGGCGCCGCCGATGGTCACGATCACCTGGCCCCCCGCTTCCTCCTTCAGGACTTTCCGGAACTCCTTCGGGAAGTTCGTCCTTCCCGCCGCATCGATGGCCACGGTGGCCTTGCCGATGAACGAGTCCAATTTGAAGGTTGCGGCCATGTTAACCTAGTTAAACCAATTTTACCCAAAATCTACCATAATTACCCCATATAATGCAACTCGCGGCCGGGAGTTTTTGTTCCGGTTGTGAGCCGCAACACCTGCAACCATCGAGGTTTCATCGCCTCCGGGAAAAACTCCGGAGTAACACGGACTTTCCGGTTTGGTGTTAACAACGTTCAAATCAATGACTTGTCCGAAGACGGAAAAAAGTGCCTGGTGCCCGGGCGGGTCAAACCTTTTTCAACCCTTTATCAACACATGCCCTCTTGGGCAGTAATGATTGGACAGGGGAAAAGCAGGCATTGTAGAATTGGGAACGGCTTCAGGAGCGCCGCTTCCGGGATCCGACGGATCCCCGGAGCGTCAGTCCAGGTTCCAGCGCTTGCGCAGGAGCCAGGAGGAAGCGAGCAGGCCCACGGCCAGCAGGAACTCCCAGAGGGTGTTGTGGAGGCGCACGACCCGCGTCCTCTCGGCGCGGATCTGCGCCCCGCGCAGCTCAGGTAACAAGGGCGTTACCCCGCCGGAATCCGGCTCGATAAGACCGCCCCCGGAACGGACGGCCAGCTCGCGCAGCG
>CBILQL010000166.1:0-8789 GCA_966238865.1 uncultured bacterium | reverse complement strand
TTCCCCCGAAACCGCCGATTTTTGCCGGACGGTAAATCTAACAAGGTCGCCGGGAAAATAAAAATTCGCCGCCCCGGAAGGCAATTTCCGGCCCCGGCTCCCGCCAGGTGGCGCTGCCCGGGTCGTCTTCGGAAGGCTCGGAGGGCCGGGACGGGCCTCAACCCAGGGCGGCCTTGATGGCCTGGCCAGGCTTCATCCCAGTGCCGACTCGATGGCCTGGGCAGTGATTTCGGCCAATTCCTCCACGGTTTCCAGGGGGGTATTGAGGGGCGGCAGCCAATAGACGGTATCGCCCAGGGTACGCAGCAGGGCGCCCCGGGCCACCGCCTCCCGGTAGACCCGGTAGCCGGCCCGCCGCCCTGGGCCCACCCCCGGGCCGGTGAGGTCGGCGGCGGCCATCCCGCCCAGGGAGCGCAGGCCGGAGAGGCGCCCGGTGCGGGCCTGCACGCGGGAGAGGCCGTCCCGCAGGGCCGTCTCCAGGTCGCGCACCCGCGCCTCGATGCCCTCGTCCCGGTACACGTCGAGGGCCTCCAGGGCCACGGCCGCGGCCAGGGCGTTTCCGGCGAAGGTGTTGGAGTGCAGGAAATCCCGGCCGGTGCCGTATTCGCCGTAGAACAGGCCGTAGACCGCCTCGCCGGTGAGCACCGCGGACATGGGCAGCCAGCCGGCGGTGAGCCCCTTGGACAGGCACAGGAAGTCCGGGGTGATGCCGGCATGGGCGCAGGCCAGCGCCGGGCCGGTGCGGTGGAGGCCGGTGAGGATCTCGTCGGCGATGAGCCAGACGCCGTGGCCGGAAGTCCAGGCGCGCAGGCGCCGCAGCAGGTCGGGGGAATAGAGGCGCATGCCTCCCGCCCCCTGCAGCACGGGCTCCACCACCACCGCGCACAGGCCCGGACACGCCTCCAATTGCCGCTCGAGGGCGGGCCAGGCCGCGCCGCAATCGGACCAGAGGGGATCCCGGGAAGATGTCACGCGCGGCAGGCCCCGCAGGAAGGAGACTTCCGGGAGGATTTCGCGGTAGGCCTCCTTGTATAGGCCCAGGTCCCCCAGGGCCAGGGTCAGGGCCGTCTCCCCGTGGTAGCCGTCCTCCAGGGCCATGAAGCGGGCGCGGACCCCGCCCCGCCCGTCGGTCCGCCCCGCCAGCTTGCCCGCGTGCAGGGCCAGCTTGCAGGCCACTTCCACGGCCGTGGATCCGTCGCCGGCGTAGAACACCCGGGTGAGCCCCGGGTCCAGGGACGCCAGGCGCTCGGACAGGGTGGCGATGGCCTCGCCCGTGGTGTTGGCGAGGATGACGTGCTCGAAGCGTTCCATCTGGCGCGCGAGGGCGGCCTTGAGGCGCGGATGGCCGTGCCCCAGGGACTTGCACCACCAGCTCGAGATGGCGTCGATGAGGCGCCGGCCGTCCTCGAGATGCAGGTGGCAGCCGGAGGCCGAGGCGACCGGCAGGGGCGGGAAGGCTTCGTAGTCCCGCATCTGCGAGCAGGGATGCCACAGGTGCCGGAGATCGCGGGCGGCGAGATCGCTCACTTCGCGGTTCGCTCTCCAGCTTCGCGCCGCGCGGAGATGTTGATGCCGGCCTCGCTCCAGCTGCGCACCGGGACGCGATGGGTCGGATAGCCGGCCTTCTCCAGCCGGAGGGAGTCGACGATGACGCCCGCGGGCGGCGCCAGGGCCTCGACGCTCTGTTCCGGGGTCAGGGCGGCGACCATCCATTCGGGATTCCCGCGCCCCGTGTCGGCGGCCGGAATCTCCAGGCGCAGGGCCCGCAGATTCTTTCCGGTCCACAGCTTCACCGTGTACAGGCCGGGCTCCAGGTTCCGGGGCTTCAGGGACCAGTCCCCGGCCTTCAGGGAGTACTGCCCGTGCAGCATCGCGCGCCCGGCGCCGTTGTTGATCTCGGCGGCCACCGCCTCGTCCTTGGACAGGCGCAGGGCGAAGCCGTGGCGATGGGAATACACGAGACGCCGCAGGGAGGATCGGTCCCCGCGGGCGGACGCGTTGAGGAGATGGAACTCGCCCCGCTCGTCGGTGGTGTCCGCGAGGCCGCGGTTCTTGAGGGTGACCACGAACCCCGGCAAGGGCTGGCCCGATTCGTCCCGGACCACGCCGCGGATGTCGATGGGCTGGGCCGCAGCCGCCAGGGCCGCGGCCAGGACCAGGCATGCGGACCGCGCCCGCGGCGCCGCGAGGACGCGGAAACTCCCGCCCGATCGGGGGCGCGCCTTCCGTGGGAACCCGTCCATGCTCATCCTCCTCTTTCCGAGCCCGAAGGTAGAATTGCGGCGGTCATCCGCGCAAGATCCATCCGCCGCTCCGCCTCCGGACGGCCAAATCCAGGGCCCGGAGCGGAGCCGTCGCCTTGAGCATGGCCTCCTCGAATTCCGCTTGCGGCTCGCTTTCCGCGAGTATGGCGCCTCCGCAACCGACCCGGTATTCGCCGTCCGCGAAGATCAAGGTGCGGATGACCATGCCCAGATTCAGGGCGCCGTCGCGGCCAATCCACCCGAGCGCCCCCGAAAAAACCCCGCGCGACCGGCGCTCGCGCGCCTCCAGAAGCTCAAGCGTCCGCTTTTTCGGCGCGCCGGTCATGGATCCGCCCGGGAAGCAGGCGCGGATCGCGTCCCAGCAGGAGTATTCCCCGCCGAGGCGGCCCTCCACGGTGGAAACAAGCTGGAACACGGTGGGATGCGCTTCCACCACCATTTGCTCTGGAACCGTCACGCTACCCACATCGCAAACCTTGCCGAAGTCGTTGCGCACCAGGTCGAGGATCATCAGGTTCTCGGATCGATCCTTCGGGTTTTCCGCCAGCGATGCCCGGAGCATCGCGTCCTCCTCCGGCGTGGCCCCGCGCCTGCGGGTGCCCTTGATGGGACGGCTGGACAGGCGGCCGTCCGCGTCCAGCTTGAGGAAGCGCTCCGGCGAGGCCGACAGCACGCAGGCCTGGGGGAAGCGGAGGAAGGCCGCATAGGGCGCCGGATTGATGCGCCGCAGGATGCGGTAGACCTCCCAGGGGTCCGCGTCCGCGGCCACGCGCGCCTCGTTGGTGAGGCAGGCTTCGTAGGTCTCCCCTTCCCGGATGGCCTGCTGCAAAATGCGGATGCTCTCCAGGTACGCATCCCGCGAAGCGGACAGCGCGACCGGCAGCCCGATGCCGCCCAGGGGGCTTCCCTCGATACTGCCCGCGTCCGCGGAAGGTCCGTCCAGCCGGAGCTCGGGCGCCCCGCCCAGGGAGTCCCACGCGGCTGCCAGATCCTCGAGCCAGGCGAGATCCTCCGGCGCCGGCGGAGCGGCCGGGTCCGGGGCCAGGGCTTCCGCGCGCACCGCGCGGGCCGCGTGATCGAAGGTCAGCAGGCGGGACGGCTCCACGAAAAGGGCGTCCGGAAGCGGCGCCGGCGGGGTCCCCTCCAGGTCTCCGCCGCCGGCATGCCGCTTGAGCTCGTAGCCGAGCCATCCCACCAGGCCCCCGGCGAATGCGGCCGGGGACGGAGGGCTCCCCACGGTTCCGGCCGCGCCACCGCGTCCATTACCGCCGCCGCGACCATCTCCGCCGCCGCTTGCATCGCTCCCGCCGTCGCCTCCGCGGCCCAGCACCGCGTCCAGGGCCGCGAAGGGATCGCCGCGCCGGACGGACAGCTCGCGCAAGCCGCCATCGGCGCCGATCTCCAACGAGCGCAGGACGCTGCCGCGGACCTCCCGGAGAATCCGGCCGGACCCGATATAGCTGACCAGGGGTTCGCCCGGCACGGGCGCGGCCAGGGAGTCGAGCCAGAAGGCCGCGGGCTCGGAGCGGAAACGATGGTGGAAGACGGACTCCGGATCCCGCCAGGGCAGCTCCAGGCAGACGCGGGCCGGCGGCGGCGCTTCCGGGCGAGACGTCCCGGGCCGGGGCGCGGAGACCGGCTCCTCGGCCGGCGCTGCCGGTTCCGGCCCCGCATAGCCGGCAGGCCCCGGACCCCGCGCTTGCGCGGATCGGGACTCGCATCCGGCGCTTATGCCGCGCCGCGCGGCCGTCAGGTCCCGGAAGTTCGCGAGCAGGGCCTTGCCGTGGGAGGTGCCGGCGGATTCCGGGTGGAACTGCACCCCGTAACAGGGACGTTTCCGGTAGCGCAGGCCCATGATCTGCCCGTCGTCCTCGGCGAAGGCGGTCGCCTCCAGGTCCCCGGGGAGGCTGCCGGGATCGACCACCAGCGAATGGTAGCGGATGGCCTCGAATCCCTGGGGAAGCCCGGCGAACAGGTCGCCGCCGTGATGGCGGATGCGCGAGGGCTTGCCGTGGCGCACCCGGGGGGCGGCCACCACGGGAGCGCCCGCAGCCATCCCGAGCCCCTGATGCCCCAGGCATACGCCCAGGATGGGCGTGTCCGGGAAGGCGTCGATGACGGCGGCGCAGACGCCGAAGTCGGCGGGCCGGTCGGGCCGGCCCGGCCCGGGCGAGATGAGGATGTTGTCGAAGCGGGCCTCCCGGATGCGATCCAGGGTCCATTCGTCGTTGCGGATGAAGAGGGGGCGCTCGCCGTTCAGCTCCCAGAGGTATTGGAACAGGATGTGGCTGAAGGAATCATAATTGTCGAGGATCAGGGTCTTCATGGGGACGGATTCACCGGGGCGGGGACGGGACGGCGGACGATGCGGATACCGGGCGGGAACATGTTTAACTACGTTGTACCTTGAAATCTATTCCTTTTTCAAGGCTTCCAGGACGCCCACCCTTGCAGACTTCCGCCCGCAGCCGATTCCGGCCGTCCCCGCTGCTCTTCGCGGCCTTCGCGTTGCTCCTCGTCCCCCCGGCCCGCGCCGCGGAAGCCCCCGGCGCCGCGCCGTTCCCGTTCCGTCTCGGCCCGCAGGACGCGGTGCTGGGAATCTCGTCGGCCGCCTTGCTGGCCTGGGGCCAGGTGCGCTATTTCGACATGGAGCCTGCCCGGCCCTCGGAGCTCGACCCGGACGACCTGCCTGCCCTGGACCGCTGGGCGGCGGGCAACTATTCCGAACCCGCGATGTGGGCCAGCGACGCCCTCCTCTTCCCCGCCCTGGCGGCCCCCATGGCCCTCTCGGCCTGGGACGCGCGCGCGCGCGGACGCTGGTCGGATCTGGCCGTCGAGGCGGCCATCTACGCCGAGGCGCTGACGCTGTCGTCGGCGCTCAACCTGCTCACGCGCTCCCTGCGCGTCCATCCCCGCCCCCTCGCCTACGACAGCGACTCGCCCGATTCCGAGAAGCGCAAGGGCGAAGCCTCCGGCAGCTTCTATTCGGGTCACGCCAACGGCGCCTTCCTGGCGGCCGCCTACGTGGGATACACCTATCCGCTCAGGCATCCGGAGTTCGAGCATGCCGGCTGGCTGCGGGCCGGCGCCTTCGGGTACGCGGCCGTGGTGGCCGGGCTGCGGGTCGCGGCGGGCAAGCATTTCCCTTCCGACATCCTGGTCGGCTCCGCGGCGGGGACGCTGTTCGGCTGGCTGTTCCCGCGCCTGCACCTCCGGACCCCGGCCCAATCCGGCGCGTCCGCGGAGCCGCGGCCGAGGCTTGGGCTGCGGATGATTCCCCTGGAGGACGGCGTACTGGCGCGGCTGAGCTGCGGATTCTGACGGCCCGGAATGCGGCCTTCCGGGTCGCGGCGGGCCGGCATCCCCGGTGCGGGCGGCGGCGGGCGCCGCTCAGCGGCCGGCGGCCGGGGCGGCGGCCTGGGGACGGGTCGGGACCGCGCCCGACTCGATGAGCCGGCGGGCGGCCTCGTCCTCGAGGGGCTTGGAGAAGAAATAGCCCTGACCGAACCCGCAATCCAGCTTCTGCAGGAGCTCCCATTGGCCCTGGGTCTCGATCCCCTCGGCCACCACGTCCATCCCCAGGTTGCGGGCCAGGGAGTTGATGACGCGAACGATCTCCTCGTCCTTCTCCCCGCCCTCGATCTTGGAGATGAAGGCGCGGTCGATCTTGAGGTTGTGGAAGGGGAAGCGGTGCAGGTAGCTCAGCGAGCTGTAGCCGGTGCCGAAGTCGTCGAGGCTCAGGTGCACGCCCATGCGCTTGAGGCTCTCCAGGATGGCGGCCGCCATCTCCGGATTCTCCATGATGGCGCTCTCGGTGACCTCCAGCTTGAGGCACGAGGCCTCCAGGCCGGAATCCAGCAGCACGCCCTCGACCATCTTCACGAAGTCCATGCCCTGGAGCTGCTTGCCCGAGATGTTGACGCTCATGTTGAGGCGGCGGCCGCCCTCCATCAGCCGCTTCCATTCGGCGAGCTGCCGGCAGGCCTCACGGAGCACCCACTTGCCGATGGGCACGATGAGGCCGGTATCCTCGGCCACGGGGATGAAGTCGAGGGGCGAGACCAGCCCCAGCGTGGGATGCTTCCAGCGGATCAGGGCCTCGAAGCCCGTGAGGGCGCCGTCCTCGAGGGAGACGATGGGCTGGTAATGGAGGCGGAATTCGTTCCGCTCCACCGCCTTGCGCAGGTCGGTCTCCAGAGTGAGCAGGTGCACGGCGTTGGCGTGCATGGAGGCGTCGAACACCTCGTAGCGGCCCTTGCCCGCGTGCTTGGCGCGGTGCATGGCCGTGTCCGCGTCGCGGAGCACCTCCTCGGCGGCCGTATACTGGCCGCTTCCGATCACGATGCCGATGCTGGCGGCGGCGTACACCTCACGGCCCTCCAGGTCGAACGGCAGGGACAGCGCCTCCAGGATGCGGTCCGCCAGCGACGTGGCCGGGGCGGGGTCCTTGATGTCCTCGACGAGGATGCAGAACTCGTCGCCGCCCAGGCGCCCGAAGGTGGCGTCCGGCGGCAGGAAAGCCGCCATGCGGCGGGAGAAGGCCACCAGCAGGCGGTCGCCCTGGGCGTGCCCCATGCTGTCGTTGACCATCTTGAAGCGGTCGAGGTCGACGACCAGGGCCGCGAACAGGTGGGCGGACTTGCGCCGGGAGCGGTCCACGGCGCGCCCCAGGAGCTCGTGGGCGAGGCTGCGGTTGGGAAGCCCGGTGAGCCCGTCGTACAGGGCCCCGCGGACGAGCTGCTCCTCCATCCGCTTGCGCTCGGTGATGTCCACCACCGTCCCCTCGAAGTAGTCGATGCGGCCGTCGGGCTTGCGGACCACGCGCGCGTTCTCGGAGATCCAGATGACGGATCCGTCCTTGCAGCGGGCCTGGGACTCGAAATCGGTGACGGTGGCCCTCTCCTCCAGGATGCGCACGAACTCCGCGCGGCGGCGGCCGTCCAGGTAGATGGAAGAAGCGACGCTCCGGATCGATTCGGCCATCTCCTTCGGATCCGCGAAGCCGAAGATGCGGGACAGGGCCGGATTGACGCTCAGGAGCCGCCCGTCGGGGGCGGTCTGGAAGATCCCCTCCACGGCGTTCTCGAAGATGTTCTTGTACCTGGCCTTGGCCTCGGTGAGGGCCTCGTCGATCTTCTTGCGGTCCAGGGCGTTGACGAAGATCTCGCCCACGATGCGCAGCAGCCCGGCGGTCTCGTCCGACCAGCGCTTCTCCTCCCGCACGGCGTCGAAGCCGAGGTAGCCGCGGGGGACGCCCCGGTGCACCATGGGGACGACGATCAGGGATCGGATGCCTTCCGTCAGGAACTCGTCCCGCTCGGCCGCCGCCGGGCCGGGCAGGGAGGACACGCGGTGCACGTTCACTGTCTGCAGGTTGCGGACCCGCTCCATGAACCAGGGGAAGCGCGATACCGCCAGGCCCTTGAGCCGCTTGATCTGGGGCTCGACGCCCTGGGAGCACCATTCGTGCGTGCAGTCCACGGTGCCGCCGTCCTGCGAGAACATGAAGATGTAGCAGCGATCCGCCCCGGCGAACTCCCCCAGCGCGTGCAGGGCGTAGCGGATGCCCATGTCGATGCGCTCGCTGGGGAGGTTGATGAAGTGGGTGGAGATGGAGGTGATCAGGTTCTCGAAGCGCACCCGGTACTGCAGCTGCTGCCTGGCGGCCCGGTTGAGCTCCTCGCTCTCCCGCAGGGCCATCTCGGCGCGCGTCTCGTCGGTGATGTCGCTGGCCATCGCGCCGCGGAGCTTCTCCTCGCCAACCCGGACGGCCACCAGCGAGATCCGCAGCGGGAAGCAGGTCCCGTCCTTGCGCAGGCCGAGGGTCTCGACGATGCGCCGGTCCGCGCCCGCTGCCTTCCCGCCGGCGGGGAGCCTGGCTCCGGGCCGGAGCGCGTCCGGGATGTCCCCGGCCAGGAGGGAGGCCAGGGGCCGCCCCCGGATCTCCGCGCGGAGGTGGCCGAACAGCCGCTCCGCCCCCCGGCTCCAGAAGCGGATCATCCCCTGCAGGTCGGCGAGGAGGATGGCCTCGTGGGCCTCGGCGAGCGAATCCAGGAAGAGGGCATGGCCGGGAAAGGCGCGCCGATCGGCGACGCGGCGATCCGAGGATCCGGCGCGGCGGTTCCCGGTCCGGCCGCGGCGCTCGCCGGACGACGATCTCCGCTCCACCGGCGCCCTGCCGTCCGGGGAACCTTCCCCGGTGGGGACCCAGTCGAGGTCCGACTTGCGGGCCGCGGGAAGGCGCGGCGACGCGGGCTTCGCGGCCGCCTTGCGCGGCGCTCCCGATCCGTCCTGCCTTCCCGGCGAGTTTCCGTTTCTTGCCATGCGTAGAAGGCCCGTCGCTTTCCGCATATGGAGGCGGGGCCATCCCAAGCATACGGGCTGGCGGCCCGGGACGGCAGGAAAAAGGCGGCCGCCCCGGGGATTTGGGAGTCCCGGCGACATCCTTCAAAAACCCCAATCCCGGCCGGCCTCCCGGGCGCCCGCTCAGCCCTGGAGCAGGGAGAGCACACCGTTGGGCACCTG